>JAUVCD010000924.1 GCA_030590865.1 Myxococcales bacterium
CGGGGGTAATCCCGGCAGCTGCGCCAATGAATAGAGTCTGACGCTATCCCTACAGCTGCGGGGTTTGCTCCCGCCTTCACCAAAAAAATCTGGTGCCCCGTTAAATCCATTTTGGAGTCGGGGGTAATCCCGGCAGCTGTAGGTTGAGCGTCTCGAAGGACCGCTTGAGGACCAAGCGGTCCTTCAGTACGATTCGCCCAAGGCACAGCGCTGCGCAAGACACAGTGCTGCCATCACTGCTGCCATGGCAAAACGGTCCCACCACAGCTACCTAATCGTCGGCGGCGCAGGCTACATCGGCTCGCACGTGGTCAAAGCCTTAGTCGAGCGAGGCGATCAGGTCGTCACGCTAGACGACCTGTCCAAGGGCCACCGGGCCGCGGTCAGTGGCGGCCAATTCATCACCGGCGACCTGGGCGATCGCCAGCTGCTCGGTGAGATCTTCACCACCACCCCCATCGATTGCGTCATGCACTTCGGCGCCTACATCGAAGTGGGCGAATCCGTCCATAAGCCCCTCGAGTACTATCGAAACAACACCGCCAAAACGACCGACCTGCTGCTCGCCATGAAAGAGCACGGCGTCGACCGTTTCATCCTCTCGTCCACCGCCGCCGTCTACGGCGAGCCCCAGCGCATGCCGATTGAGGAAACCGACCCCACAGCGCCCACCAACCCCTACGGCCACAGCAAAGCCTTCATCGAACAAATACTGCACGACGCCGAAGCGGCCCACGACTTGCGCTACGTCGCCCTCCGCTACTTCAACGCCGCCGGCGCCGATCCCTCCGGCACCATCGGCGAAGCCCACCACCCAGAGAGCCACCTAATCCCCTTGGTGCTCCAGGTCCCGCTAGGCCAGCGCGACCACATCGCCATCTTCGGCACCGACTGGCCCACCCCCGACGGAACCTGCGTCCGCGACTACATCCACGTCAACGACCTAGCCGAAGCTCACATCCTGGCCGCCCAGCGGTTGCTCGATGGAGGCGACAGCGCAACCTACAACCTGGGCTGCGAGACCGGCTACTCGGTCAAAACGATCATCGACCTAGCCCGCGAAGTGACCGGCCACGCGATTCCGGCCCAGGAGGCACCGCGCCGGCCCGGCGACTCGGCCACGCTGGTGGCCTCCTCGGCTCGCATCAAGGCTGAGCTCGGTTGGACGCCACAGTATGACGACCCGAAGGCGATCATCGAAACGGCGTGGCGCTGGCATCAGGGGCACCCGCGGGGGTATGAGGGCGGCGGGGACTGAGAGGGCGGAGGGGCGAGCGAGCGAGCCCAGGCGAACGGCTTCGCCGACCAGATCAGCTTCTTGCATGACGACGTGAGAAACGTCGAGCTCCCCAAGCTCGTCGACGTGATCGTCCCGGAGATCATCAGCAAGGCCGTGGTGGGCCAGGGCATGGCAGAGCTGATCGGACACTGCCGCGACCAGTTCCTGCGCGCCGGCGGCATCATCATCCCTCGCTCCGCACGACTCATGCTGGCTCCGGTCCAGAGCCCCGAGCGCTTCACCAAAGAACTGGACTGACATCGCCAGCGCCTGAGGGAGGCCCTCGACGATGGCTGAACAAGACGGGCCTTCGAGCGCCAACAAGCCAGAACGACGAAGCTCTGCCGCTCCGCCAACCAGAGGCTTTGCCCATCACCCCTCGGTGGAGCAAATGCTGCACTTTCGCGCCGTCCCTGCCGAGGAGAAGCTGCGCTGGCTTGAGGAGATGCGCCAGCTGCTAGCGCGCCTCGTACCTCCCGAGCGCCGCGCACTCATGAATCGCTTCCGCCGCGGCGACCTGTAGTCGAAAGCCTCAATGGCCATCGCGCCCAAGCGGTGACCAACGAAGCTTCGGGCCAACGCCTTGCCCATGGGAGCCGCCCCACGTGGGGACCGCCCGCTGTGGAGAAACCGCCCCACGTGGGGACATCCCCACGACTCACACCGCTTGGTGCAGTCACGGCCCAGCGCATGACCGCTCAGTCCCAACGGGGCTGGCGAACGTTGCTTCGCCCAGAATGAAAAACATAAACAAATTCGTCGCCGCCGAGGCTGTGGTCTTGTGGTGAGCCGCTTTGCGGGTCTCCACAAATCCACAGCCCGCCACGCTCCAAGAACACCAGGGGACAGAACTAACCAGGTGAGGCCTCACCGCTCAACTTCAGTCCGTACAGGGGACAGAACTAACCAGGTGACACCTCACCACTTGACTCCTGTCCGCATAAAGGACAGAACTGCCACAGTGAGGCGTCACCACCCGACTTCTGTCCCCCATGGCCCAGCCTTGTCGGGAGGAGCCACCCGGCGCCCCTCGCCAGCCACCCCCGCTCACCCGCCCCCACTCCCATGGACTGCTCACACCTAACCTTCTCCTCCGACGGCCGCCTGCCTCTCTTCCCTGACGAGACCACGCGCCGCGCCGCCATCCGTTGCCTGGCCCAAACCGCCGGCCAGGAGATCGCGCTGTTCTGCATCGTCGATGACCACCTGCACGTAGTGCTGCTGGCCTCGCGAGCCCGGGTAGGCCGCCTCGCCCAGGCGCTGGTCCTCTCCCTGGGCAGCGTAGCGGCGACCAAGCTGGATCCGGCCCGCATCAGCGCCGTGGAAACCCGCGCGCACCTCCAGTGGCTGGTCCGCTATGTCCTGACGCAGCCAGCCCATCACGGCCTGACCGCCGCCCCAGCGCTGTGGAGCGGCTCGTGCTTCCAGGATCTGGTGGGCGCCCGCCAGGTTCCCGGACTGACCCTCCAGATCACCAAGGCGCTACCGCGGCTGACCCAGCGTGAGCTCCACAAGCTAGTCGATCTCCCACCGGCCAAGCTGAAGCCAGCTACCAACGATGCGGTGCGTACGGCAGGCGCAGCCAGGCTAGTGGCCGCAGCCGGAGCCTCTCTGGCCGTCGGCCCAACGCTCGAGGGCAACAAGTCCACCGTCGTGCTAGCCCGACG
>JAUVCD010001043.1 GCA_030590865.1 Myxococcales bacterium
GAACTGGTCGTATCGTCCGAGAAGCTCGGCGAGCTCTTGGCGAAGAAAGAGTACTTCTGGCAGGACATGTCGGAGGCCGTAGATCAGACCTTCGAGCACGCCACCAAGTCGGGCATCGTGCTCAGGGCCAAGCCGGACATCCCCAAGCCGCCGGCTGCCGCCAGCGCACTCACGGCCGATGGGCTGGCCACCGGCACCAGCGTGAGTGACCGGCCCGTCGACCTCGGCAAGGTCAACTTCGAGCCTCATGGCAGCTCCCAGATCCGCTTCCTGGTGGGCGATGGCGCGTTCGAGCGCGCTCCCTTCCTGTGCAGTTTCGGCCGTGACACGGCCCGCTGCGCCTCCCTCTCCAAACGAATCGTCGCGGCTAGCCCGACAGACCACCGGCTACTCGGCACGGCGGACGAGAACGCCCCACCGCTCTTGTTCAGCGGCAAGGCCGGCGCCGACGGAGTCTTCCGCTCTGATTCAGGCGATCTGGTCGAGAAGGCCAGCAGCATTGGCGGCCACATGGCCAGCGACGGCTTTGCCTCAGTGCTCGCCCTCGACAAGACCGGCAAGCGCCTCGAGTTGTTTCGCTCTACCGCAGGTGGCGAAAAAACCAAGCGCCGGCTGGTGATCCCCACACCCTTCAAGGTCGAGCAACCTCGCCGTGACGCTCAGCTGCTTTATGGCCACCTCATGGTGATCGGCGAAAAGGCCGACGAGCTGTGGCTGGCAGGCGCCCAGGTCGATCCGGGCATCCGGGGCATCTCCGGCTTCGAAGAGATCGGCAAGCTACGCGAGTCGGACAAGGGAGAGGGCAAAGACAAGCCCAGGCTCAAGCCCAAGGCCGAGCCGAAGCTGCGGCTCACCGGCTGCAAGAGCTCACAAGCCGTGGTGGTTCGGGCGATAAGCGAGGGCAAGTCGGTGCTGAGCTTCTGGCTCAACAACCGTTGGTCCCAACCAGTGCAGGTGCCATCAGCGACCGGCACGCTCAGCTGTCAGCGTTCGGAAGCGGCGATTACCCTCGTCGACACCGGACGGGGCTCGAGTCCCCTCGCCTCGACCATCACCCAGCACCTATGCACCCCGGCGGAGTGCAAGAGCCAGACGCTGACCCTTCGTGAGCTGTTGCTTGGCGAGCTCGGCCTCGCCCCCGCGGCGGTGGTTGCAGCCATCGGTCTGGACGGCAAGCTGCTGGTGGCCTGGCAGGCGGGACAGCGCGGCGGCCTGCGCTTCCGGCTCGCCCCGGTGGGTCAGATCGCCCAAGCGCCCGATGTGATCGTCTATGACGATCTGGTGCTGAAGGGTGCCGTACAGCAACAGTCCACGCTGCTCGACCTGCGGCTGCTGGCGACGGAGAGCTTCGCCCTCCTGCTGCTGAACACCACCACCGGCCTGCACGGGATCCGCGTCAAGCCCGATGGCAGCTACAAGCCGGTCAAGGTGGAGTGGAACTGAGGGCCGGCCCGTAGCGCTCTAAGGTCCGTGGAGCTTTCTCGAAAGCAGCGATCGACTCGAGTTGCGGCAGCACCATGGGCTTGGCTCAGTTGCTCAGGATCAAGCCTTCTCGCCGCGGGTCAGCCCCACCTCGATAGCTGCCATCAGCAAGCCGCTCGATGCCGTGGAGCCCACTGTTGAGGGAGCGGACCTTCACCTGGTGGCCTCGCGCCTCGAGACCGGCCTTGGTCGTCTGCAGCCACCTTTCGTGACCGGCGACCTTCTCGAGCTCCGTCACCCCATTGCGGTTGACGAAATTGGGGCGCCCAATGGCAGTCTGTACGTCGAGCCCGAAGTCGAGCACCGCCACGAGCACTCGGGTCACGTAGGCGATGATGCGGCTGCCGCCCGGTGCGCCGACGAGCAAGCGCAGCTGCTTGCCGTCCTCGGTCAGCACGACCATCGGCGTCATCGAGCTGCGGGGCCGTTTGCCCGGCGCCAGAGCATTGGCCACCGGCTTGCCGGCCACGGTGGGCAAGAACGAGAAGTCGGTCAGCTCGTTGTTGAGCATGAACCCCCGCACCATCAAATGAGAGCCGAAGGCGCTCTCGATGCTCGCGGTCATGCTCACCCCGTTGCCAGCGCCATCCACGATGACGACATGGGTGGTCGACGGCAACTCGAGCGAGGCGTCAGGCGCCCAGCGGCTGGCACCAGG
>JAUVCD010001034.1 GCA_030590865.1 Myxococcales bacterium
TTCTGGGATGACTGGACCGGCGGCATGGCAGATTTCGGCGGCTCGGTTGCGACCATCGCTGCCGGCAACGGAGAGATCTTCGCCACCGATCGCGGCGGCCCGAAGGGGAAACCCGCACAGCGGTTGCAGCTCAAGAGCCAGTCGGTCCGCGCCGTGATCCGCAATGGGCTCAGCGAAACCGAGGTGGACCAGACCTTCTTCAATCCCGGTCCCCGGCCAGTCGAAGGCTGGTACTGGTTCAGCGTACCCGAAGGGGCCAGCGTCACCAGCTTCGCCGTGGAGACCAACGGCCAGCTCGTCGAAGGCGAGTTCATCGAGCGGAAAGAGGCGGCCAAACAATACGGCGCGGCCAAGCGCAGCGGTCATGCCCCGGCGATTCTCGAGTGGATCGACAGTCGCACCTACCGCGCTCGGATCTTCCCCATCCTGCCCTCCGGTGCCCGACGGGTCGTGTTGCGATACATCGAGCTGCGACCGGTGGTGGATGGGAAGCTGACCTATGTCTACCCGATGGCAGGTCGCACCCCCATGCGCATTGGCGAGCTGTCGCTGACCGTCGATCTCGGTGACGAGGGTCGCAAGATGGAGATCGCCACGCTGGCCGAAGCGCGAGTCGAGGATGGTGGCCGGCGGGTGACCATGCGTCGCAGCGGGTACACCCCCCGGGTCGACTTCCAGCTCGAAGGGACCATGCAGGCCAAGCGGAACGAGCTGACCGTCACTCGCTACCAGACCGATGGCGAAGCTGCGGACTACGTGATGGCCCGCTACGTACCAGACGTCGACTGGAGCAAGGCGCAAGGGACCCAAGCGGATATCGTCGTCGTGGTCGACACATCGGCGGCTGGCGACGAGGGAAGCCGGCAGCTGAAGGCCAGCGTCGCCGAGGCGCTGTTGCGGGCACTCTCCGCCGAGGACCGCTTCGCCCTCGTGGCTCTCGATGTACGGCCACAGGTCCTCTATCCAGCCAAGGGACTGGCCAAGGCGACGGACCAAGAGATCGCCAGCGCCCTGGAAGCTCTGGCGGACCACGCTGCTGGCGGGGCCACGGATCTAGCCTCCCTTTTCGACGTGGCCCTCGGGCGAGTGCATGACAGCCAGCAGCCGGCGGTGGTCTACGTCGGTGACGGGATTGCCACCTCTGGCGAGCTCACCGGGGAGCAGTTGATCGAGCGGCTCCGGCGTGCGCTGAGCACTTCCCGGGCCCGACTGTTCACCGTGGCGGTCGGCGCGGAGGCTGATCACGCATTGCTCGGCGAGTTGGCCCGCACCGGTGGTGGCAAGCTCAGTAGCGTCAGCGACGCGCGCCATGCGACGTCCGAGGCGCTGCAAATGACTGCGGCGATCAAGGTGCCGACGCTCACCGACTTCGAGATCGATCTCGGTGCGGGGCTCGACGAGCCCTTTGTCAGCGTGAGCGGTAAAGTGAGTCGGGGCACTGAGGTCGTCCTCTTGGCCCGCACCCACCACGACATCCCCAAGCTGGTGAGGGTGCGCGGCAAGCTCGGTGGCGAGGCTATCGACCAAGAGGTCAAGGTCGTTCAGGATCGCAGTGTCGTGGCCGCCTTCGTGCCCCGCCTGTGGGCAGCCGAATATACGCGACGGCTCTTGGGGGCGGCCACCGGCCCGGAGGCGCAGCGCGGTCGAGTCGCGGAGCTGGGGATCGACTACGGGCTGATGACCCCCTTCACCAGCATCCTCGCTCTGGAGAGCGAGGCGGCCTATTCGAAGATGGGCATCAAGCGTCGCCGCTCGCCGCTGCGCGGGGTTCGGCTGACCGCGCTCGATCACCGAGGTGAGCATCAACTCCGAGAGTTGCTGCACATGCCGACTGGACCGGCGCCTATCGCCTTTGGCTGTGCGCGGGCCAGTGAGCCTGCCCCGACGGCATCGGAACAGGAGGCGGACGACAGGGAGGGCGGCCAGGGCACGCGGGCGAAAGGCGAGGAGGGGTCGATGGGCAGCCCGAACCGGCCCTTCGCCGGCGACCGTTTCGGTGTGGCGGGACCTGCTGAGGACACGGATGGGGCACAGAACGGCCAGCCCCCGACGGATCCTGCTTTGGCGCGGCGCCGGGCGCTCCACGAGGCTTCCGAGTTCGGCATGATCGGCTTGCTCGAGACCCCTGGGGGAGGCGTCGCCCGCGGCGGGGGCGGGCGTGACGATCTGCCGGCCGCACCACCGGTTCAACACT
>JAUVCD010000431.1 GCA_030590865.1 Myxococcales bacterium
CGTCACCTTCGACCGCTGGGCCCGCAGCGCTCGGGAAAGAGCCTTCCCCTGGCTGCGCCCTCCCATCGAGGACGACACGCCGGCCGAGGTGGCCCGACTCAAGTCCGACCCGGCGGTCATGGGCTTGCTCGCGACGCGAGCCGAGCAACTCCGTGCAGAGGGCAGGATGAGCGCCCAAGATGCCGCATGGCTGTGGGCGGACGTGCTGACCGACCGGGCAGGCCTGACCGCCGCGCTCTCCGAGACGGACAGGACAACCGGGCGTGCCGAGCGACTCAACGGCCCCCAGCTCGAGCGAGCCTGGCAGTGGTGCGCCGACCGCTGCCCCGCGGTGCTGGAATGGCACCGCCGCGACGACGATGACCTTGAAGAAGAAATCGAGGGCGCCGACGGCGCGACCGTAGCCGATGACGATCGGGCCACCCTCGACCCGGAAGACGACGCCTTACTCTTGCGGGCCCATCAGTTGGTTCGCGGACCCCTTCGTCAACGAAAGAAGGTGTTGCGCTACGAGCACCTCTTCGTCGACGAGGCACAGGATCTTCCCCCCATCGCCTTTACCGTGCTGGCCGAAATCGTCACCGGCGACAAGAGCATCACCCTGGCCGGCGACACCTCCCAGCGACTCCACGTGGACACCGGCTTCGAGCACTGGAGCGAAGTGGTCGACGCCATCGCCCCATCGCTGCGCACCCGTGACGGGCAGAACGACGGCCACATCGCCGTCGAGCCGCTCCGCATCGCCTACCGCTCGACCCGCGAAGTGCTCGCCTTCGCCCGCGCAGTCCTCGGCCCGCTGGCCGATCCCGACAAGCCCGCCGCACCCCGGTCAGGCGCTCCGGTAGAGCACCACCAGCTGCCGAGCCCCGGAGCCGCCGCCGCCTTCCTCGCCCAGGCCTTGCGTCCCCTGGCCCAACGAGAGCCCCACGCCACCGTCGCCATCCTGGCCCGCTACCCCGAACAGGCCGACGCCTACTACGACGTGCTGAAAGGCGCCGAGGTGCCCAATCTCAGGCGGGTCAGCCACTACGACTTCACCTTCCGCCCCGGCGTCGAGATCACGGAAATCCACCAGGTCAAGGGCCTGGAATTCGACTACGTGGTGCTCGTCGACGTCAACGCCTCGAGCTACCCAGAGACTGACGAGGCCCGCTACCAGCTCCACATCGGCGCCACCCGAGCCGCCCACCAGCTCTGGGTCCTGTCCACCGGCCCCTGCTCCCCACTCATCCCCAAGTGGCTGCTTTCGTGAGCCCCAGACAGCTCGCGCCACCAGGGACCGAAATCCATCTTGACATGGATGGCCAAACAGCTAGGTTCCGCTTGCGCGGTGGAGCAGCCAGGTAGCTCGTCGGGCTCATAACCCGAAGGTCGTAGGTTCAAATCCTGCCCGCGCAACCACTAGCTGGACAACGCCCAGGCCCTCTGCCGCTCGCGGGGGGCTTTGTCGTTTGTGCCTCGGCCAGCGCGACCATGGGCAGGAAACGCCCCTCGGCGACGTAGTGATCTTCGGGCTGGGGGTGCAGCAAGATCTCTCCTTCGGCAAACAGCCTGCGGAGGGCCTCTCGGGCCCGGAGCGGGTCACCGCCAAGGAGGGTCTCGAGGTCCATGGCTCGCTCGACGAGCTCGTCGGGGGTCGGGCCAGGTCCAGCTCCCGATGTATGCCTCATTCCCGAGGATGGCCCTGATCGTACTCGCCACCCACCCCGCGCGGCGTTGGCGAGTCTTGGCCC
The DNA here is from genome assembly GCA_030590865.1 of Myxococcales bacterium. Taxonomy (GTDB): domain Bacteria; phylum Myxococcota_A; class Polyangia; order Polyangiales; family Polyangiaceae; genus JAPYTK01. The sequence continues at coordinate 1,734 of JAUVCD010000431.1, forward strand.
AGGTAGGCGGACCGCCCTCGGGGTTGAAGAGGCGAGCCATACCGGCAAACGCGTGCCCATCCCGGTACAACCCGAGGGTCCGCACCACCGCCGGCGCAGCCTCAGGGTTGGTGACTTGTCGCTCCTCAATGCCCATCCGCCTGCAGAATCCGGAACTTGCGATCCTGTCCCGTCTTGCTGACTGGCGTGGTCGGGCGGGCCTTGAGGCAGCAGGTCTTGACGAGCAGACTCCTGTGCCTCCTGAGCCGCTGTTTGCCTGACGGCGGCATTCCGAGGACCGACCAACGAAGCGTACCGGGCCATCGGTCTCGACGGCCGTGCCACCGAACGCCCCACCGTCGCATCCGTTGCCTGGATCGACTTCGGGCAGGCTCACGGCCAGCTTGACTTGATGGTAGCCAGCGCCCCACTGAGGGCATAAGCAGATCGAAGCGCCACCGAGTGGTGAGCCGCGTCCTCCATGAAACGCTCGCCTGCAAGAGTGCGTCTTATGTTCACTCCCTTCGATTTGAAGTTCGCCGCGCTCAACACCCTTGCACTCGGAGCGCTGAGCATGGGTTGCGGTGGTGGCGCGGTTGGGGAGGCGGTCCGCCCCGAAGCGGTGACGGGCACAGAAGCTGCCGGAGAGACCGTCCACTGCGATGCTCGCGGCAAGCGGATGACACCGCTGGTGGTGGATTGGCCGTCCCAGCAGCGCGTCGAGTTGGAGGCTGCAATGCAGTCGGGGATCGCGGTGGTACGGTACGCTTGCGACGAGATCGAGGTGCTGTCGCATTGCTCGCTGGAGGGCAACTACGACTTCGCGGGTGTGACGCTGAAGGAGGATGTGATCTCCATCGAAACGCGCGACCAGCTGGGCGCCAGCTTTCCCATCGGCGTGGCGACGTTCGGCGCGTCCTTGGACAGCTCGTCATCCATTCAGCTGGCGATAGCCATAGTGGGCAAAGCGTCGAGCGCTCGGCGCCAGGTGTTTGCCAACGAGGTGGCGAGTTCATGCGATGGAGCGACCCACGTCGTCCGGGCAGCGACGCTCGGGGCCTTCTCGATGGGTCAGGGAACGAAGGGCCAGGTGTCGAGCGCGGCTGAGATCTTCGACATGGGCGCCGAAGGGAGCTCGTTGAGCGCGAAGGACAAGCTGACGAAGGATGGTGACCTCTCCGCGTGCCGGAAGAGTGCGGTCGGCGCGGCAAAACCACCGGCGCAGTGTGGGGCCACCGTGCGGGTGGAGCTGCTGCCGATTTTGCCCGCTGCCGGAAAGCCGGCAACCGAACCACCGCCACCGGTCTTGGTGGGGGCGCCGGTCGACGTGACGGCGGTGCCGAAGTGCATCGACCAGCGCTGCGGGCGGGCGCTTTGGGGCGGCGAGACGTGCATGTTGACGGACGAAGCCGATTGCCGCGCCCAATGCGAGGGCGGTGATCTGGCGAGCTGCAACAACCTGGGGTTGCTGACCGCGGAGTTCATCTTCGATGGCGAGCCGGCCGAACAAGCGAAGGCCAAAGGGCTGTTTCAGCGTGCCTGCGATGGTGGGATCGCCGTGGCCTGCGTGTCGCTCGGGGAATTGTCCCAGGGGAAGGAAGCGGACAGCGCCTATGGCCGCGCCTGCAACCATGGTGTCGGCGAGGGCTGTGCGTTCCAAGCGAGCACGTACCGCAAGGGCGGGGCGATGGGCGAGGATCCTCAGCGGCAGTTCGCGCTCTACGACCGCGCCTGCAAGCTCGGCGATGGGAACGGCTGTTGGGGACTGGCGAACAGCTACCAAAGGGCCGGACCGCTCCATGACGTCGCAGCGTCCTTCCGCGTGTTGGACCGTGCATGCCAAGCCGGCCATGCGCCGTCGTGCATGCGACTGGCGAGGACCTACTACTTCGGCAAGGACGACTGGCTTTCACCCGGCGTGAGTCACCGCCATGACGAAGCCAAGGCGGAGAGCTACGTGCGACGGCGCTGTCAGCTCGATCCGAAGAACTGCGGCTCGATGGAGAGAATGTTCCGTGGCGACGAGGCTCGGCGCAGCGCTTACCGCAAGCTGGTGTGCTCGCTGGGCAAGGCCTCCGCCTGCAACTGACGGCTTCCCGGGTGCACGCCCGCCGGGCACGCGCCCCGGAGCATGCGACCGGTTCACGGGATTTCGGGCCTGAGCTGCCTGTCTGGACGGTCCTGGGCCATCAGGTCTACGTGCAGCGGCACCTCCACGGCGTTGTCCAGCGTGCATTGCGCCCCCGCGCAACCAACGTTGTATACGTCGGAAGCCTCAGCCAACCGCTGGGGCTTTCGTGATTTTGTCGTCGGCAAAATCATCAGAGGAAGCACCTCGCTTTTCGCGACGTAGCTACCGTCGTCCTGGGGCTCCAGCACCACTACGCCGTCGTTGAAGAGCTGCCGCAGCGCATCCCTTGCCCGAGTCGGGTCGGCCGCAAGAACGGCTCTCAGGTCGAAGACGACCTGCTTCACTTCCTCGATGGACGGAAGGGGGATGGGTTGCTCAGCTCGCGCTTCGAGTCGCCGTCGATGGCCGCGGGCTGTTGCCTGACCAACGCGTAGAGTCTGTCGAACCCTACCCTGGCGACAGAGGCTGCCGAGACAGAGTAGTCGGTGACGAAGCGCATTGCTTCGGAGGGCATTTTGACAACATGATCGGTGGCATGAGTACGAGTGTGTTGTTTTTTGCGGCCGAACTCGAGCGCGTGAAGGAGCAGGCTGCGGCAGCAAAAACGTCGTGGCAAGCGATGGCTGAACGGGGGCTCGAGCTCGACGAGGAGCCGGTAGTGCCCGTCTTCGAAAAGAACATCCTCGGGCCGACGCTGCCCTGCCTCCGCGGCACGGTCGATGGGTGCAAAGTGACGGTACGGATCCTGGCCGATGGGGTGCGCACCACTCACACCGAGTTGCGCGCACGTCCTGCCGAGCCGCTCACCGGCGTGAAGATCGGCGTGCACCCCAGCCCCTGGGGTATCCTGGGCACCATCCGCTCTTGGCTGGGCCAGGACATCGAGGTCGGGGACGAGGCGTTCGACGAGGCGTTTCTCATCACGGGGGAACCGGCAAGTGCGCCCCCTCAGATGCTGGACGCGCCACTGCGCGAGAAGCTGGTGACCCTCAACGCAAACTCCTTCGCCGGGCTCGTGTTCGATGGCGAATCCGCGAAGGTCCTGATGAGCGGCGTGATCACCGCACGTGAGATGGTCTCCACCGCGATCGACGTCGCCGTGGCAGTAGCCAACTGGAAACCTTGACCCGCGACCCGGACGAGCACCCTCCGAGTCTTGGCGCGGACCGGAGAGCCTACCGACGTTGCCACGTCTCGGGCATGCGGCGTCGGTCAGGCGGCCTAGGGATCATCAGCGCCATAGGCACGCGGTAATCCGTATACAACGGGGGAATCGCCCCCGCGCAACCACTGGTCCTGCCAACTCGGCGGGACCTCTTGCGTTTGTGACGTAGGTGCAAATCCCGTATCGCTCGCTTTGCATCGACGGCGGTTGGGACAGCACGGGCGTACCTCTGGCGGGGTGTAGCCACGCTCGACGAGCCGGACGACCGACAGAGGAGACAGCGAACCCGTTAGCGCATCCCGTAGATCTCGACCTTGGCGAGATGCTTGCCCGTGCTGCGCGCAACCACGTGGATCTTGGTGATCGCCCGCACGGCCCCCGGCAGCTCGATCTGCGGCGTTTGGTGCTTCTTGCCCCACTTCCCGGTCACCGGGACTTCGAACGCCTCGCCATTGTCGAACGTCACCACGACGCGCTTGACCTCCACCGGGTGGTTCGTCGACAGGTAGAGCGACTTGAACTGACCGTGCTCCGCCCCCACCACGTAGACCTCGCGGTCGCTCTTCTTCTTCGAGAGCAGGTGCCAGCCGAGATATACGCTGCCGTTGTCGGAAACCGCGCCGACTTCCGCGCCGCCGGACATGGTGACCGCACAGGCCGTCACGCCAACGGAGAGCACCAGCGCCATAATCAGAAAAAGTCGCTGCATGACCGAAGCCTAGGTCGAAACCGCCATCGGTGCCGCACAAAACGGCTTGTCGCTCGCGCGAGGATACGCATCCTGCGTGCGAACCGAGCCCTGACCCGCGTGCCCATGCACAGGTCGGCGTGCCGCCACCCAGGGGAAGTGCGACCGGCGCCCCCGCGAGGGCTTGCGGCCCTAAACTATTGTCATACAATAGATAAATGAGCTTCGTTTGGGATCCGAAGAAGGCCGCGGGCAACCTCGAGAAGCACGGTGTGTCCTTTGACGAGGCCATCACCGCTTTCGATGACGAGCTCGGCGCCTACTATCCCGACAGGTCTCACGACGACCGGTTCATTCTGATTGGGCACTCCGAACAGCACCGCCTTCTGTACGTCGTGCACGCCCAGGTCGAACAGGACACGATTCGCATCATCAGCGCACGCAAGGCCACGAAGAATGAAAAAGGACACTACGAGAACGACTGATCCCCTCGACAATGAGGTCGACTTCGAGCGGTTTGGCCCAGTGCGCCGCAACGCCTTCTCGGGAGGTGGAGAACGAGGAGGGCCATCGCTGCAGGCATTGTGGGAGATGCCCGAGCTGTCGTCCGATGCCGTTCTGCTGCGCCGGGGGCACCCTGGCAAGGGCAAGAAGCGAAAGACCGTAGCCCGCTCGGTTCGACTTCCGGAAGAGGTGTGGAAGGAGTTCGAGCACAAAGCAGCAGCCAAACAGCTGAACGTCCATCAGGCGATGCGAGCGGCGTTGCTCGGCTGGTTGCGGCGAACGGGTTGAGCTCACTGGACCGAGCACGCCACCTGTGGACCACCTGCGCAGAGGTTCGGGCCGACGGGCCCACAGCACGTAGTCCCAGCAGCCCGGATGGATGGTGGTGTAGGTGGCACAGATGTTCTGTTGTGCCATTGGGCTCGTATCCAATCTTGGCTGTCAGCGTGCCGCTCTGGGCAGGGATGACCTCGTAGACGCGGTCCTTGCCACCAGCCGGTGGCGCGGAGGTGCAGCCCCCCCAGCCACGGCGGTGTGAGCATGCCGTCAGCACCGTTCAGGTTGAGCACGCCGTCGCCGCCCTCGACACCACCTCGTGCTCGACGCCGCAACTCGCGAACATGAGGTCGATCACCACGCCGTTCGGTGACATGAGCCTCGCTGTGGGCAACCGTTTGTGTCGTTGATGCTCCACGGTGGCCACGACGCGATAGCCCACCGCTCTGAGATCGAAGACCAATTACTCCGCGTCGCTGTCGTCAGCCACAGCGACGGCGAGATCAACATCGCGCGTGAACCGCACCTCACCACGCACGGACACGGCCAAGCCACCTACGAGCGCGTAGGCGTGGCCACGTTCACGGAGATGCGGTGCGATCTCCGCTAGCACTTGCTCCGGGCCACTCACGTCACTCATCGGCCAAGAGCCATTTGGAGAACATCCGCTCCTGCTCGTCTCGGGACGCCGTGGGATGCTGGTGCTCGAGCGCCGCGCGCTTCAGACGCAGACCTGCCTCCATCATCTCAAAGGCCTGCGCGAGCTTGGGCGAGGTCCGCCTGCTCAACTCGACGTCGTGCTCCACGAGGGCGTCCATGAGATGAGGGTAGCGCGGCTCATCGGCACCGTCACGCCACCAGCGCCACTTCGAAGTCCTCTGATATCGCGTGCTCCAGACCGAATATCACCCCCGCGCAACCACGGTCCTGCCCTACAACGGCGGGACTTCTTGCTTTTGTGGCGGAGGTTCAGATCGCGGGTTGTGCGACGACCGAACGCTACTTTTGGTACTTCTGCGCCGCTCGACTGGCCCGCTCGCCTTGCGTAGCCTTCCGCAGTGCCAACCGTCGCGCATGGTGACTTCGAGCGGAACGCTGACAAGGCTCATGAACGCCGCTGTCTTTATTGGTCCTTTAGCCGTAGAGCCGTCCACCAGTCGAGTGGCCCTGGCGGGCGGCACCCCGGCGCCCGCCGCTGGACCAAGATCGTCACGGCCACACCCCTTGCGCGATTGACAAATGGTGTCAATACTGACACCATTAACCATGACGAGCATCAACGACATTCTTGTCGAGATGCGCAGCCACCCGGGTGGAGCTCGTTTCGCCGATGCCTGCAAAGTGGTGACGAGCTACTTTGGGGCACCGAGGCAGAACGGGACGAGCCACAAGGTCTGGAAGATGCCCTGGGCAGGAGACCCCCGCATCAACATGCAGAAGGGCAAAGGCGGGCTGGCAAAGACGTACCAAGTTCGCCAGGCCGTCCAAGCCATCGACAAACTGGTCGCCCAGCGGCGAGCCAGAGCCGCCAAGGCGGCAGCCACCAGCAAGAAGCGTGTCGCTAACCGAAAGACCAGAACCAAGAACGTCAAGGCGCGGAAACCCAAGTCCAAGAAACGCAGGAGCTAGCCATGACTCAGTTGCCGTTGGCGAAGAAGTACAGCTACAGAGTGTCGTGGTCGGAGGAGGACGCGGAGTTCGTAGGGCTCTGCACGGAGTTCCCGAGCCGCAGCTGGCTTGCGGCGTCCGAGGGTGCGGCGCTCAAAGGGATC
>JAUVCD010000073.1 GCA_030590865.1 Myxococcales bacterium
CGGTGCCCGCAAAGCTCGAGGAGGTGATCCTCGCTTGCCTCGAGAAGGACGCCGACAAACGCCCCCAGAGCGCCCGGGAGCTACGACAGCGGCTTGCTGACTGCTCGGACGCAGGGGTCTGGGAGCGTGAGCAGGCACAGACCTGGTGGGCGGACCATGGTGCGGCGCTCGAGTCCAGCGATTCGATAACGATGGCCGACCCCTTGGCGTCGACGGTCGCCGTCGATCTGGCGCGAGATCGCAGCACGCTGTGACGGCTGGAGGCTCGCCGAGTGGCACTGGTGGTGGGCGAAGCGCGGAGCTGCGCATCGGCATCATAGGCGACGTCCACATGGCTTGGAGTCGGCGCGATCTCTGCTGGTTCGGCCAAGCCGATTATGACCTGCTGCTTTTCGTGGGCGATTTGGCCTCCTACTTTCGGGACGGCCGGTCGGTGGCCCGCTCGCTGGCGCGGCTGCCGATGCCGATCTTGGTGATGGCTGGAAACCATGACGGCGTGTCGCTGCCCCAGCTGATCGCCGAAGCCTTGTGCCACGATGAATGGAGTCACCGGCTCGGCTGCGGTCAGTCCCGTCGCTGCCGAGCGCTGGAGCGCGCCTTGGCGCCGGTGCCGCTGGTGGGTTACAGCCTCCACCCCTTCCACTTGAAGCAACAGTCTTTGGCCGTTCTGGCCGCCCGACCCCATTCGATGGGCGGACCGCGGCTGTCGTTTCAGCGCTATCTGACGGAACGCTTCGGTGTGGGCAGCTTGGACGAATCAGCTCAGCGGCTCGAGTCGTTGATCGACCAGTGGGACGGCGAGCAGCTGATCGTGCTGGCCCACAATGGGCCGTCCGGTCTCGGCAGCAGCGGGACCGACATCTGGGGTTGCGACTTTCGCGCTTCGGCTGGTGACTTCGGCGATCCCGATCTGGCCCGCGCAGTGACCTACGCCCAGAACCAGGGCAAACAAGTGATCGCCGTGGTGGCCGGGCACATGCATCACACCTTGCGCGGCGGTGGCCAACGGTCTTGGCGGGTCGAGCGGGATGGCGTGATTTACGTCAACGCCGCCTGTGTGCCCCGGACGGTTCGGCGCGCTGGTCGCCGGCGCCGTCACCACATACTGCTGCGCTGGGATGGCAACCGAGCTCAGGTGGAGCCGGTGTGGGTGGAGTGAGTCAGCGCCATCTCAGAGGGGGCAGCATCATCAAGGTGCGCAACGTTTGGGCATCATTACGCAACATTATAATGTTGCCATGTTGCGCGTGCAACAGAAGGGCAGGCTTGCACCTGCTGACCTGCCAAGTGGCATCACCTAGCTCACCGGGTAAATTCTCAGTGTTTCGGCCTGCTAGAAGCCGAATAGGACACCTTCGGGGCTCGTCACGGAGGGTCGCGCTGAAGTGCCACGATGATGCCATGGCGCTTGGCCCAGGAGTTGCTATACCAGGGAGCGTTCGAGTCCCTACCAAGAGTCACCACCATGCCGCTATACGAGTTCAAGTGTCGCAAGTGCGACCAACAGTTTGAAGAACGACTCACCAGCTACCGCGACATTCCGGACGTGGTCTGTCCCGACTGTGGCAGTGAGTCAGTCGACAAGCTGTTGTCGCTCTTCGCTACCGGTGGTGCTCAGTCCGGGAGCAGCTGCCCTGCCTACAGCAGCTCGGGCTGCGGTGGCGGCGGTGGCGGCGGTGGGTTCACCTGAGGCTGACCCACCACGGCGGTCGCCGTGAGCAGGGATAGTCGGACCCGAGCCGTGCTTGATCACCGAGTGTAACGCTCGGCGGGGCTGACCAGACCCTAGAACAGGCCACGGGCATCACAGTGCCCCGTGAGTCGTCGCTGTCTTACGACCTGACGAGAGAAGAGCCGATGAGTATTTCGAGCATGAGGGCTGTGTTCCAGAAGCTGACGCCGGGCCAGCAAGGGACGTTGAAAGTGGTGTTCGGTGCCGCTTTGGGCGGAGCCCTGGGCTTCGCCTACTACACCGTGGTCGGCTGCGCGACCGGTGCCTGTCCGCTTACCTCGAACCCGGTCATCACCACCGGCATGGGCACCGTCGTGGGCGCCATGATGGCGCGAGGCTGAGCGAGCACGTCATGTCCATCGATTTGTTGAGCCTGTTTGGCGCCGGCCTGCTCACCTTTCTGACGCCCTGCGTATTGCCTCTCATCCCCATCTATCTCGCCGCTCTGATGGGCGGTGACATTACGAGTTTGGGCAAGCAGCGGCGGGGGCAGCTGATGAGGCGCGCCGGGCTCTTCGCGGTCGGCTTCATCAGCGTGTTCACCCTCTTAGGGCTCGGCGCCTCGACCATTGGCGTGGTCTTGCGTGACTCCAAGCCACTACTGCAGATCGGCGGTGCGCTGCTCATTGCAGTCTTTGGTCTCAAGTTCCTCGGCATCATCCAGGTACCGTTGCTCGACCGAGTGGTCAGGGCTGATGATGATCGCGTGCAGACCCGCTTCTCGGGCGTCAACGCCTTGGTGATGGGTGTGGTCTTCGCCGCCGGCTGGTCCCCTTGTGTCGGTCCAGTGCTGGGCTCGGTGCTCACCTACACCGCTGGCACCAGCAGCGATCCGCTCACTGGTGCGCTCTATCTGGCCGTCTACGGGGCCGGATTTGCCACACCGCTGATGCTGACGGCGGCTTTCTCTGAGGTGGGTATGCGCTTCTTGCGTCGGCTGCACCCCTACCTTCCCCGAATCGAACGGGCCACCGGCGTGCTGTTGTTGATCTTTGCGGCGTTGCTGGTGCGTGATGTAAGCGCTGAGGTCGGAGCGAGCAGCTCTGCCGGGGCCGACGACAGGCCGGTCTTGGCCGCGCTGGGGCTCGAGGCCGAGGACGACGGCAAGCCCGCCCTGCCGGTCATGGTGGAGCTCTACGCGAAGGACTGCTCGATCTGTAAGCGGATGAAGCCAGTGGTGGACGAGTTGATCAACCAATGTGACCAGAATGGCGTTCGGGTTGCTGCGATTGACGTGTCCGAGCAGCAGAACGCCAAGCTCGCCTCCAAGTACCGGCTGGTGGGTGTGCCCACGTTTCTCTTTCTCGACCCGTCTGGGAAAGAGGTGGCTCGTCTGGTGGGTGAGCAAACGCCAACCACCTTGCGTCAGGGCCTGGCCGCTTTGACTGGAGGACAGTGCGAGACCATGGCTCGCTACGATGGATCCGGTCCGGACCCGCGGCCCGATGGCCTGGTAGCAGAGGGTAGCGAGGCGCCACCCTTACAGCCTGGCGCAACCTGTTCGGCTGGCGCCGAAACGGTCAAGTTGGCAGGCAAGGGCGCTGTCGGTGATGTCCCGTCGCCGTCCACGGCTGTGGATGAGCTGGACCAAAACGCTGTTGGGCACGATGCCTGCTCGCAGGATATGCTGTAGCCGCAAACCCTATTTGAGGATCAAGTCATGCTGAAGCTGTACCAACGTGAAGGATGTCCCGCGAGCGCGAAAGTCCGCCGATTGCTCGAACAGCACGGCATTGCCTACCAGGCTGTACCGGTGGCCAAGCTCGGGAGCGAGCGGACCGAGGTGCAGGCATTGGAGGGCCTGGACAATGCTGAGGTACCGGTCCTGGTTGATGGGTCCCGCGCCATTCAGGGCAGCGATGCCATCGCCGACTACGTGACCCAGACTCAGAAGACGTCCGCTTTTGGTGATCCGGTCTATGGCCTCACCAAGCGGCTTCCCAACACGAAGTACGGGGACGCCGTGGGCGCGGTCAAGGCGGCGCTCGCGACCGAGGGCTTCGGCGTGCTCACCGAGATCGACGTTCGGGCGACGCTCAAGAAGAAGATCGACGCCGACTTCCGCAACTACATCATCCTAGGCGCGTGCAATCCGCCTTTGGCGCACCAGTCTCTGACTGCCGAGCTGGCTATCGGATTGTTATTGCCTTGCAACGTGGTGGTGACTGAAGAGGATGATGGCACCGCTGTGGTCTCGGCCATCGATCCGGTGAAGATGTTCTCAGTGGTCAACCGGCCGGACATCGAGCCGCTGGCCAAGGACGTTGGTGCGAAGTTGCGGCGGGTGCTCGCTGCGCTGTCCTGATCGCTGCGCTGGCCGTTACGAGCTCAGCGCGCGTATCTCGGAACGGAGCTGCTGGTCCCGCGGACTGGACGTCTTTTGGGTCGTAAGGTGAGCGATGGCATTTGCTGCCCGGTCGGCTATCGCCTGGAGCGCCTGCCGTGCTTGGGCCGGCACATCGTCTGCCGAGCGGGAGGCGACGTTTAGGCAGGCCAGCGTTCTGCCCTCGTGCTGTATCGGCACCACCGCCAGGGTGCGCAACCCTTCGGCGGCCTGGGCTTCGGTCTGCATGGCCACCAGCTCGTCGTAAGGGATGTAGCTTGGCTGTCCCACGGCGACCTGCTGGCTGTGGGGCGACTCGGCGCCGTAGTGGGAGCAGCCTGCCACAGACTCAGCGGTCAGGCCTCGATGGGCCACCAGGTGTAGAGCGCCGGTCTCTTTGGCGACCCAGTAGGCGCCGCCGCAGTCGATGCCCTTGAGCTCGACCGCAGTGTCGAGACACTGGCGCAGGGTCTGGACTGTGTCGTCGGAAGCACCGCTGGGCAGGGTCAGATCTCGAGGCGCAGGGACCTTCGGCAGCGCTCGATGCAGCTCGGCGAGAGCCGGCATCGCCGCTTTGAGGTCTGCGAGCTCTTGGCGCAGCTCGCTCAGGCCTGCAATCGTTGCTCTGAGCGCCGCCAGATCTCGGCGCAATTGGGCCAGCTCCTCGAGGAGATCGGGACCAGATTTCAGTGTCGCTTCCGCCGCCATGTCTGACCAATGCCAAATAGACCATGGCAAGCATCTGACTGAGAGTCAGACGCGTCAAGCGGTTCGATCGGATCACCCGACAAAGCTCAATCCCCACCTGTGGAACGTCCAGCCGCCGCGTCCGAACTACTCGTGGCTCAGGTGGACGGCGGTCAGCTCGGCTTGGATCTCGAGCAGTCGTCGTCCCCACTGGGGGGGGGGCCAGTCACGCTCTGCGCCCCACTCTTCGGCCTCGGCGCGGAGGACGGCCACAGCCTCGTCGCTGACCATGGATCGGTTGTAGGCGATGGCGATTTCGGCGGCGCTAGCCCGTTGTTTGACGCCTGAGGCTACGAACTTTTCCATGGGCCCCGCCCCCACACCCAACCAACGCCATCGCACCCGTAGAAACTTGGCAATCCGGACGAGGGCCGATCCGCCGACTCGTGGCACTCGGGTGCCGGCGATCATCCGTGAGACGTAGCCACGGGATAAATTGGCCCCGATCTCGAGCTCTCGTCTGCCGATCCCCCGCAAATCCATCGCGAGAGCTAAGCGTGCGGCAAATGTGGTTGGCGTCTCCACTTGCCTCAGCGTGCCAGATTCTCTGGCTGCGTCAATGTCAGAATGGCTCGCCGATCTGACTCCCGTGAACGGTTCGGCATTGCCGGTCACCGTTTGATTCGGATTCCGCATCCCCCTGGCTTGGGGTTAGGCTTCCCGCCATGACCATTGCGAGCGTTGCTTCAAGCATCGAGGCCGTCACCGTGTACCGCCGCGGCGCGTTGGTGCGCCGTGTCGCCGAGCTTGGGGCGCCTGGCGGCGATCCAAGCGAGTCCTGGGAGATCAAGCTCGGGGGCTTGCCGCTCTGTTTGGACAGCGGCTCGGTGCGCGCCCGGATTGAGCCTTTGCACGGCCTAGCCGATGGAGCTGAGGTCACGGGTCCGGTCGCCACTGATCTGCGGGTAGCGCTCGACATCGCCGAACCGGATGAGCGCCAACTGCCGGCGGATGACGACGCGCTGGAGCTGGCCTGCAAACGAGAGCGGCGGTTGGCCGTGGATTTGCGTCAGATAGAGCAGGAGCTGGAGCAGCTTGCGGTCCTGACGCTGCAGCCGCGCCCGGCGCCGTGGGAAGGAGAGCCACCCCGGCCGTCTCCCACCGAGGCGCGGCTGGCTCTAGTCTCGATGCGCGCAAAGCGGGAGCGCCGGCTGCGAGCGGAGCACCGCAAGCTGCGGCACGAGCTGCGACAGACTCAGCGGCGACGGGCGGAGCTCGAGGACCAAGACCACCGTGGGTCGAGCGCTCGGCAACCTCGCCAGGACGAGCTCCGTAAGGCGGTCGTGGTTCGTTTGAGCGGCGGAGCGAAAGCGTCGCAAGGTGCGCGCCTCTGCATCGAGTACTTGGTTCCTGGTGCACGCTGGGCGCCGGCCTACGCCGTCCGCCTCGGGATGGACACCCACGAGGCGTCACTGGCCATGCGTGCCCTGGTGGCCCAGCGCACCGGCGAGGACTGGAGCGGCGTGGCGCTGACCTTGTCGACTGCCGACGCGCAGGCCTGGACTGAGTTGCCTCAGCTCGCGAGCATTCGCATTGGACGGCGTCAGCCCTTGCCACCCCAGGCCGGTTGGCGACCGGTGCCGCCAGGAGCCGACGAGCTGTTTGCCGATTTCGATCGCAGCTTTCGTGACCAGTGGGCAGGCGCTGAGCCAGCTCCCTTCGCGGCGCCAGCGGTCGGAGGCGCGGCTAGTTTAGACGACGAGGTGGCGGCCTATTCTGCGGCAGAGGCGGCTGATGAGCCTGGTGACGTGATTTGCGGGCTGGCCGAAGATCTGGCTGAGCCCGAGGCAGCGTTCAATGTGCCGCAGATGGCCCGAATGGCGAAGCATGAGCAGCCTTGGGGGCGCGCCCGCCGGTCGCTTGCCGTGCCCGCGGCGCCGCCACCGCCATCCCCAGGGGCCGCCTCAATGTCTCTGTCGGCAGGGGCTCCAGCCGCCGCGCCGATGGAGGCCGAAGCGATGCTGATGGACGACAGCTATGGCGGTCTGCAGGCTGAGCAAGGAGGGTTGGGGGACGGGGATGACGGCCCGCTTCACGTCGGGGATCAGCTACTCGATTACGGCCGGTTGCGGATGCCTTCGCCCCGATCCGCCGACCGAGGCAAGCTCGCCGTGGTTGCCGAGCAGGATCTCTACCTCCAGCTATGGGTGCAGCAGCGTATCGAGGTCACCATCGATCTGGGTCGGGCGCTCGCCTGGGCGCAGACCGAAGCCAATGGGATCAGCGATGACGGCTTGTCGTCTCGTCACCAGCTCGCCTGGTCCGATAGCCACGACTACGCCTATCTCGCAGAAGCTCCCGCTGACGTGCCCTCTGACGGGGAGTATCACTCCTTACCCATCAGTCAGGGAGCGTCAGAGGCTGAGTTGTCTTATGTGGTCGTTCCGCGGGAAAGCTGCGACGTGTTCCGAGTCGCCGAGATTACAAACCCGCTCGGGGCTCCGCTGCTACCTGGTCCGGTCGACGTCTACCGGGACGGTGACTTCTTGATCTCCAGCGTCCTGTCCTTCACCCCTGCCGAAGCAACGGTCGAGCTCGGCATGGGCGTGGAGCAAGCGGTGAAGGTGTCGCGCAACACCCGTTTCCAGGAGCGCAACGTCGGCCTCATCGGGGGCTCATCGGCCTTGGAGCACAAGATTCAGATCGAGGCCCTCAACCATCTCGATCGCACCATCGATTTGAGTGTTCGGGAGCGCGTACCTGTCATCCTGGAGGGAGAAGATGACATCAAGATCGAGGTCGGCGACGTGTCACCGACCTGGCAAGTCTTCGAGCCCTTCCCCACCGAGGCTGCCGCTGAGGTGCTTGATGGTGGCTACTGCTGGACCATCGTGCTCGCCGCTGGAGAGAAGAAGACCTTGTGGGCCGAGTACGAGGTCCGCATCCCATCCAAGTACGAGCTCATCGGTGGCAACCGAAGGGAGGTTTGACCCATGGCACAGAACAATGAGCAAGCCGCGGTTAGCAGCTCGCCCCCTGGGGGTGCCCCAGGCCTGAGCGCCTTGCAGACCGTCAAGCTTCCGATTGTCGAGGTGACGCTGCTCGAGGATCGCGCCCGTGTGATTCGGCGCGGTGCGGTAGAGCTCGCCGAGGGATTCGTCAAGCTGCAGCTCGCCGAGGTGACGCCGGTGGTCAGCGATCGGACGGTCGCGGCCCGGCTGGTGGGCGCCAAGGGGCGGGCCCGAGTGGTGGAGGCCCGGGTCCGACGCCGCATGGTCACCCGCAGCGACGACGCTGCACCGGCAGCGGAGGGGTCGCTTGCCGAGCTCGAGCAACGGCTCGAGGAGCTCGACGCTGAGATTGACGACCTAGAGTCTCAGCTGCGAACCCGCAAGCAGGCGGTCGACAGTCTTGCCGAGCTTGCCCGGCTGAGCCTTGCCGAGCTGTCTGAGGATGCGGCGTGGAACCAGACGATCGGCGTCGATCGTGAGAAAGAGCTGGATGGGGTAGGTGAGCAGCAACGTCAGCATCAGCGCCAGCTGCTCGAGCTGAACGAAAAGCTCATGGTGCGGCGTGCTGACCAGACGCGGTTGGGATACCGCATCGACGTGCTGCAGAGCCCGGCGACGAAGGAGACTGGGAGCATCGAGCTCGAGCTGAGCGTCACCACGGCGGGGAGCTACCAGCTCGAGTTGGACTATGTCGTTCCCAATGCGTGCTGGCGACCCCAGCACCGGGCCCGTCTGACGATGGGCGCTGAGACGAGCGTAGAGCTCAGCACCGACGCTGCCGTATGGCAGAACACCGGCGAGGATTGGATCGATGCGGTGCTGATCTTCTCGACTGAGCGGGCCTCTCTCGGCACTGAGCCTCCAGAGCTCACCACCGATCGGCTCCGCGTGCAGCGCAAGAGCGCTGGGGTTCAAGTGGAGACGCGGGCCCACCAGGTCCAGGACGTCGGCCTCGGCGCCGAGCCCGTGGCGGCTGCCGAGCTTCCTGGAATCGACGATGGCGGCGAGGTGGTGTCGTTGCGCGCCCCAAAGCCGGCCACCGTCCCTTCTGATGGCGAGCCGCACCGGGTGCCGCTTGGGACCTTCGTGAGCCCAGCGAAATGTGAGCTGGTGAGCTATCCCGAGCTGTCGCCTTGTGTGCTGCTCAGAACGACGCAGACCAACCGGTCGAGCCACCCCATTCTTGCCGGACCGGTGGACCTGATTCGCCACAGTGGGCTGTGCGGGCGCACCTCCGTCCTTTTCATCGCTGCTGGCGAGACGCTGGAGCTAGGCTGGGGGCCAGACGCCGAGCTGCGGGTCAAACGGTCCGAGGACGTCAGCGACGAGGACCGCGGGATGCTCAGCTCGTGGTCCACCCGGGAGCACCACATCGAGGTGAGGCTCAGCAACCTGGGGGCGACCGCCAAGAGCGTCCGCGTTCGTGAGCGAGTACCGGTCTCGGAGATCGACAAGGTCAAGGTCGTGCCCGACAGGGAGCGCAGCTCAGCGGGCAAAGTCCCCGATGGCGACGGCTTCGTGGATTGGGACGTGGCCCTCGATCCCTTCGGCCAAGCAACGCTCGACCTCCACTACAGCTTGGCGAAGCACCAGGACGTTGTGGGCCTCTGAGCACGGGGTTGCTCCCGTCTGGCTGGTGCCGTGGTACCCTAGCGGCGTGCATTATTGGGGATCCAAATCGTTCTGTGTCTTGTTGGCCGTCGTCGCCCTGAGCGCTCCAGGCAGCGCTCGGGCCCAACAGCCTCAGCAGCTCTTCGATGAAGGGCTGAAGGATATGCTGGCCGGCCAGTTCGACGTGGGCTGCCCCAAGATCGCGCGGAGCTATGAGCTCGATTCCTTGCCCGGCGCGTTGTTCACCTTGGCCGCTTGTTACGCCCGCTGGGGCAAAACCTATTCGGCGGTGCTCCGCTACCAGGATTTTCTCGGCAAGGTGGCGACCCTTTCCCAAGCGGAGCAAACCGAGCAGCAGCAACGGGTGATCACCGCTAGCGAGAAGCTGATCGCCCTCGAGCCTCAAGTACCGAAGCTGACCCTCCAGCTCGCCGCGACCGTGCCGGCCGACGCGCAGGTCGAAATGGACGGCACCGTCGTCCCACGGGCCACGTTAGGGACGGCTCAGCCTATCGACCCAGGGGAGCATCGTTTCGTGGTCAGGACGGCCGATGGCCGAGTGGCTGAGCAGGTCGAACGGTTCGAGCCAGGGGTGGCCCGTCAGGTCACGCTGGAGGGGCCTGCCGCGGTGGAGCCTCTCGCCGTCGAACCGGAGGAAACGTCGAGTGGGGATTTCTTGTTTCCACTCAAGACCTGGGCGTTCATTGCTGGCGGCGTGGGTGCTGCGGGCATCGTCGTCGGTAGCATCACCGGTGGTCTCGTCTTCGCCAAGAAGGGCGACGTGGAGGACAATTGTGTGGACTTGGTTTGCAACCAAGATGGCAAAGATGCCGCCGATGCAGCCCAGACCCTCGGACTGGTCAGCAGCATCACATTTGGCGTGGGCATCGTCGGGCTCGCAGCAGGCACGGCGCTGTGGTTCTTGGCGCCTGAACAGGACGCTACTGGACAAGACCATGCGCTGCGGCTGACCGTGGGCAGTGCGCTTGGAGACCCAGCGAGCGGCACGATCGGGGTTACGGGAACTTGGTGAAGGCGACTTGGTGAGCGACCGGGCAGCTGACCGGTCGAGCTTGGCGACCGATGCCGGCCGTTACGGTCGTTCCTCGATGCGGTCGTGGTGGTTCTGCCCTGGCGCCTCGCAAGAAGGGGCCGGGACGGCGCAGCGGTGGTACGCTTGGACACAGCAGTGAGCACCGCCGAGCAACCCGCCGGGGAACGCAAGGGCCGCATGGTTGGCCGCTTCGAGATGTTCGAGGCTATCGCGACAGGCGGTTTTGCGGCGATTCACATCGGACGCACCGTCAACACCGACGGTTTTTCGAAGCGAGTCGCCATCAAGCGACTACACAGCGCCTTCGTCGAAGACGTCGAAATCAGGACCATGTTCCTCGACGAAGCGCGGGTCGTGGCCCGTATCCAGCACCCCAACGTCGTGCCCACGATGGACTTCATCGAAGAGGGCGGCGAGCTGTTCATGGTGATGGAATACGTCGAGGGCATCACGCTGGGCCAGTTGCTCCATGACGTCAGGAAGATCAAGAAGCGCATCCCCCTCGACATCGTGGCTCGGATTGTCTCGGGTACTCTGAGCGGCTTGCATGCGGCCCACGAAGCCCAAAGCGCTGATGGCGAGCCTCTCTGCGTCATTCACCGGGACGTGTCGCCAGAGAACATTCTGGTCGGTACCGACGGCTTCGCCCGGATCCTCGATTTTGGCGTCGCCCGGGCGATGGGGCGATACCAGGCTACCCAAGCGGGGCAGGTGAAGGGGACGATCGCTTACATGACGCCCGAGCAGGTCATGGGCGTGAAGAATCTCACCCGCCGTTCCGACGTCTTCGCGGCCTCGGCGGTCATGTGGGAGTGCATCACCGGGCGCACCCTCTTTGAGGGCGACAACCCTGGAGAGCTCGCGCTCAAAGTTGCGCAACAGGTTATCGAGCCCCCCACTGTGTACACTCCAGATTTGCCGGCCACCGTGAGCCAGGTGGTGATGCGGGGGCTGGAGCGCGACCCCGACAAGCGCTGGAAGACTGCCGAACAGATGGCAGAGGCGATCGAGGCGGTGGGGAAAGTCGCCTCGCCGGTGCGGATGGGCAAGTGGTTGAGACGGGCCGCCAGCGAACGGTTGGCCGAGCGAGCCCAGAAGGTCGTGGACATCGAGGCCACCATGCGCGGCGACTCGGAGTCCTCCCAGTCGTCCGAAGGAGAGACGGCCTATAAAGCTTCGACCACCCAGGTTTTGCGGTTGAAGCCCCAATCGAAGCGGCAGCCCGAAGACCGCCCTGAGGTCACGGACAAGGTGTCGATCGCCGCGCGCCACCGCTCTGAGGCCACCGCGAGTAGTCCCGGCGTGCCGCCCAGTCATCGTGGTGCCCCGCCGCCGGTGAGCCAGCCGGGGGTGGTCGTGAGCCAACCTGGTGCTGCGCCGCCAAGCCAGCCAGGGGTGGTGCTGGACGACAGCGACTCGATCGACATCGACCTGGGGGGAGTCTCAGATCCAGCCACACCCGTGCCGACGAGCGTTTCCGGCGGGGTGGCCCGGCCAAGTGATCCCTTCGCGGCGGCACCGCCGGCCGAGGCAAGCTCACCTTCCGCCCTGCTGGGGGCCGCCCAACCGCTGGTCGACGACGTTGCCGGCCCTTCGTCCCACAAGAGCGACACTATTGCTCCAGGCAAGCCCCAAGGGAGCAAAGCTGCGTGGGGCGTGGGCGCCGCCATTGTGGGACTGGCGGCCGTGGTTGGCGCTGCGGTAGTAACGCTCGGCCCGAGCTCGGACGACCCAAGCGAAACAGCGTCAGAGGCGGAGCCGGCCTCCCCACCAGCGGCGGCAGTCGCGACCGAAAAAGCCCCCAGCGGTGACGTCCCAGAGGCGCCTCCTGAGGAGGCTCAGGCCGAGCCGCCTCCAGCGCAACCCGCTAGTCCGGTGGTGCCGGTCGCTAAGCCGGTGGAGACGCCGCCGGATCCTGATCCCCAGCCGGTGGCAGAGGCACCGCCAGCGGACGAGCCGCCCGACCAGCCGGTCGCCACAGCTGCTGTGCCGACGTCGCCACCTGACGCTCCGCCTGCGAAGCCTTGGACTCCGCCGCCTCGTAAGCCAAAGCCAAAGCCCCAAGAAGACGACCTTTTTGGGCGCAAATAGCCTGGGGCCGACAATCGTGCCACCGGTGGTCCTAGGGCCCCACCGGTGGTCCTAGGGTGGCCGATAGAAGTTGACACCGGTGCCCAGGTTTGGCAGTAGCCACAGCCGCTACCTGCACTTACCCTCCCCGATGTTCATGTGCTCTGCAAGCTGACATCGGGCTCGTTCGGGCGATGACATCCTACATGTCGGATCCCTGCGAGAGGTCCTTCGCAAGATCTGAGGTTCCGCGGCGTGGCCCGTTCCACGCCGCCTTCAATTCCACTTCGGGGGATAGAGATGAAATCCGCAAGCCTGGCTCTGGTTCTGCCCGCACTGCTCGCCTTGGGCGGTTGTGCCAACGTGGACAGCGTTGATTTCGGGCTGGTCGTCGCCGTCGACGAGGGGACCCTGTGCATGTTCTCGAACGCCCCTATCATTCCCGTGGCGCCGGCCGGCGATTCGGAGCTCTTGACCTTCGACGAGGGTAGCCAGCTGTTCGTGACCGTGAGCCTCGAGGATTGTCTGAGCGACTCGTGCGACGTGAACCGTGTTGCGAGCTGCCAGGTCACCCAAGACGGCGCGACGCTCCAGGTCACCAGTGAGCTGTCCTACGAGATGGTCGACGAGGCTCAGTGCACAATGGACTGTGGTCGGCTGGTGGCTCGCTGTGAGAGCGCGCCGCTGAACGGCGGCCATTATAAGGTCCAGTTCGGCGACCAGAGCTACGGGCTTTCGGTACCTTCGACCCTCGTCACTGCTTGCCGGTAGCCGGCGCTCACGGCTTGGGTCGCACCGCAGCGAGCCCCTGGAGGAACACTCTAGAGGCGACCACGCTGTCGAACCGCTGATGCTCTCGTCCGCGGCTATCGAGCAGGATGACCATCGGCAATTGGTGCACCTGATAGCGGCTCAATTGTTCGCGACTTTCGATGGTCTCTTCGGTGACATCGATCTTCAGGGCGACGCAGCTTTGCTCGATTGCAGTGACCACTTCCGGATCCTGGAGGGTCTCACGTTCCAAGCGAACGGCGGCGACCGACCACTCGGCCCAGAACTGGACCACCAGTCCGAGGCCTAGCTCCCTGGCTTCCTGCCAGGCTCGTCGTTCATCGGTGCGCCAAATACCATGGGGCGTGATCAAGGCGGTCTCAGGTAGATCGCCCCGTGGGGACCCATGGTCCGAGCCCTCGGGCCATATCGCATCGCCACCTCGCGCGCCCCCGTGGGTCGGGGTCCAGGAATACCCGGGCGGCGGCGTCGGTCGCGCCGCTGCCGGATCGCCGTCTGCGGGTGGGGGGCTGGCGGGCCTGGCCCACACCGCCTCGTCGCTCCGTTGGCGGGGCGCACAGCCAACGGCCAGCACCGTCACAGCCACGACGCTGAGGCTGCACACCCACGGCGAGCGGCGGTGGCGTCCTGGACGACGGCTCTTCATAGGCCTGATCAAGCTTAGCATCGAGGGCAGCAGGGGCGCATGGCGCACCCGCCGTTTTGGTGTACACAGAATGGGCAACCTGGGAGCCTCAAGGATGAAGACCACCTGGCCGCTGTACCTCGCCAACAAGCCGCAGACGCCGAATGCTGACCTCGAGGTCACCGACAAGTATTCAGGCGCCGTAATCGCCCGCGTCCCGATCGCTCCGCTAGCGATGATCGACGCCGCTATCGGTGCGGCCGCGGCGGCCACCGAGCCGATGCGGCAAATGCGCGCCTATGAACGTCAGGCGGTACTCGACCACTGCGTCGTCCGGTTTCGCGAGCGCTTCGATGAGCTTGCCGATGTGCTCTGCGCCGAGGCAGGCAAGCCGATCAGGGACGCTCAGGGCGAGGTCACGCGGCTGATCGATACGTTCCGATACGCGGCCGAGGAGGCTGTGCGCAACACCGGCGAGATTCTCGACATGGAGATCTCGGCTCGCGCCAAGGGCTATTCGGGAATGGTGAAGCATGTGCCCATCGGTCCTTGCTCTCTCATTTCACCGTTCAACTTTCCGCTCAATCTCGCGGCCCACAAGGTTGCGCCCGCCCTGGCCGTCGGCTGCCCCTTCGTGTTGAAGCCGTCCAGCCGAACTCCGCTGGGGGCGCTCATCATCGGCGAGGTGCTGGCGGAGACTGACCTCCCTGAAGGTGCGTTCTCAGTCCTGCCCTGCCCGCGGCAAGGCGCCGAGTTGTTCACTACCGACGACCGGCTCAAACTGCTCAGCTTTACCGGGTCGCCAGCGGTCGGCTGGGATCTGAAGGCTCGGGCGGGGAAGAAGAAAGTGGCCCTCGAGCTGGGAGGAAATGCCGCCTGCTTGGTGGACCGGGACGCCGATCTGGACGACGTGACGGCCCGCATCATCATTGGGGCGTTCTACCAGTCTGGTCAGAGCTGCATCAGCGTGCAGCGCATCGTGGTCCACACCGAGGTTTACGCTGAGCTCAAGACAAAGCTGGTGACCGCCACCAAGGCCCTCAAGATGGGCAATCCGCGGGACCCTGATACGTTCATTGGTCCGATGATCTCCGAGGCCGAGGCGGTGCGTGTCGAGACCTGGATCAACGAGGCGGTGGCCCGGGGGGCCACGGTGCTATGCGGCGGCAAACGGGCGGGCGCCATGCTGGAGGCCACTCTCCTCGAAGGGGTGCCCAGGGACGCAAACATCAGTGCTCTCGAGGCGTTCGGGCCAGTGGCTTGTCTCAGCACGTTCAGCGATTTCGACGAGGCCCTCGCCGAAGCGAACGATAGCGCCTATGGGCTGCAGGCCGGGGTATTCACCCGGGATCTGTACCGGGCCATGAAGGCCTGGGATGTGCTCGAGGTGGGCGGCGTGGTCATTGGCGACGTCCCGTCCTGGCGGGTCGACCACATGCCCTACGGGGGCGTCAAGAACAGCGGGTTAGGGCGCGAGGGCATCCGCTATTCGATGGAAGAGATGACCGAGCCGCGACTGATGGTCATTCGAACACCCTAGCCCTGGAAGGCTAGTCCGCATTCGCCGCAGCCCTCCTGGGTCGTCACTCCCTCATGCTCATCGATCCGACCCAGCTGGCCTTCTTGGCCATTGTGTTCGGTGCCTATTTCGTCGGTACCGTGCTCGGTTTCGGCACCACGATTCTGGTCGTGACTTTTGGCGCCCAGCTGGTGGATCTGGATGTGCTCTTGCCCATCGTGTCGCCCCTCAACATCGGGTTGGGAGGGTACATCGCCATCCGTCATTATCGCGCCACGCGCTGGCGTCCGTTGTTGCGACGCTGGCTCCCCACCGTGGCGGTCGGCGTGCCGCTCGGGCTGTTGCTCTTCAATCTCCGTGAGCTCACCTGGCTGAAGCTCGGATTCGGGGTGTTGGTGACCATCTTGGCTGGACTCCAGCTGCGAGCCAGCTTCGCCACGAGGCGTGGCGCCGCCAAGCCCATTGCCGGTTCACGAGGCGCCGCCTTGTTGTTCCTCGGCGGGATCGTACATGGCGTCTATGCAACCGGCGGTCCGCTCGTCGTCTACGTCATGGGTCGCGAGATCGATGACAAGAGCGCCTTTCGCAGTACCGTGTCCACCTTGTTCCTACCGCTGACCGTCGCCCTGATCGTCGACTATGTGCTGCTCGGGTTAGTCACCACCGAGGTCGTCGAGCTTGGGCTCATGTCGCTCGGTCCCGTACTGGCGGGCTTGTGGCTCGGTGAGTGGGCGCACCGCCGGATCAACGACCGGTCCTTCAAGCTTGGCGTATGGCTTCTCCTGCTCGCTGGCGGGCTGGTGCTCACAGCGCGGTCGCTGCTCGAATCGTGAGACGCCGGACTGGCCGACTCTCGTGTTAACATGGAAGTAACTGTTTTTGGGGGGCCCTGCGGCGACGAACCGGAGAGCCCATGCATCGTCTGTCTATTCTGCGCGACATCGCTCGGGCGCTGACCCGGCCCCATACCTACAACCCTGTGGTCAATCCGCATGTCGTCTTCGGCATTCTGTGGGGGTCGGTGTTTCCTCTCTACCTGCTTGCAACGCACTGGGTTGGCGGGGGTAGCGCGGGGGGATTGGGGCAGACGCTGGGTGAGGTGCTGCGCGATGGCTGGGGTTGGGTTTCGCTGGCACTGCCCATTGTGCTCGGCGTCCTTTACGGCGCCATGGGCACGGTGCGCAAAGACAAGGACGACGGGATTGATGAGAGCTTCCGTGACCTCGAGGCGAAGCTGAATGATCGAGTCCGGGAGCTGAAAGAGACGAACGAGCAGGCGGTCAAGGCGCTGTCTCGGGCCATCGAGGCCAAAGATCCCTATACCCACGGGCACTCATCGCGGGTCTGGGATTACGCGCGGGTCGCTGGCGAGCAACTCTCCCTCTCCGGTGACCAACTCGGGCGGCTTCGCCTGGCCTGTTATCTCCACGACGTCGGCAAGATTCGGATCCCTGGCCGAATCCTCAACAAGCCCGGTCCGCTCACTGAGGAAGAGTTCGAGATCATCAAGTTTCATCCGCTCTACAGCGAGCGGATCGTGTCGGCTATCGATGCGTTCGGCCATGTGGTCGGGACGATTCGTCACCACCATGAGCGCATGGACGGTCGTGGCTATCCAGACGGATTGACTGGCGAGAGCATACCGCTGCTATCTCGGATCATGTCAGTGGCCGACGCGCTCGATGCGATGACCTCTGATCGTCCCTACCGGGTGGCGCTCACCGAGCCGGCGGCGGCTGAAGAACTCAAGCGGTGCTCGAGCCTGCCTTTCAACGAGCGGATCGTTCCCAACCGAGACTCGGAGCCCTGTCAGCAGTTCGACCCAAAGATCGTCAAGGCGATGCTCAAAGGCCTCGAGCAATCAGCTATCGAGCACAGCGGTCGTTGGGAGTGCACCACCGAAGACGTGGTGATCGACAAGTTCATGGAGCAGAACTGAGGCCTCTAGCTCACTTCTTTTTGGCGAATACGCCGACCGTGTACTTGCCCTCGCCGCCGTCCACCTTGGCCTGGATGTGAAACATGCCCGAGGTCGCTGGGCAGTGGCCGACGGTCACTCGGTTGTTCTCCGACTGGTTCAGCGCGATCTGCTTCTCACTGGGGGGTGGTCCCCACAAGGTGAGGGTGAGCTGATCGACACCACCATCACCGGCACCGATGAACCAGTAGCACTTGCCACTTTCCAGGGCGACGTACCAATCGCTCTTGTCCGTCTCGCCGGCGAGGTGATCGCCCACCCGCTGTGCGTTGGGGGCCGACGCCTTGGCCATGTCGTCGACCACGGAACCCAGCCCAGTGCCTGAGGGCGGAGCGACAGCGGTGGCTGGTGGCGCGGCGGTTGGCTCGGCAGGGGCTGCCGTGCCTTGCTTGCCGTAGACGCCTACGGCGTAGTGGCCGTGTCCCTCAGTGACTTTGGCCTCCAGCTCGAACATGCCGGAGGTTTCCGGGCAGTAAGTGATCACGATGCGCGGCGTGTCGTTCTTGTCCTCTGCGACATCGTCATCATCAGGGTCGCGAAGCTCCAGGTAGAGCTCCTCGACGGTTTGATCACCCGCACCGGAGAACCAGTAGCACTGGCCTGCTTCCAGGGTGATCTGCCAGTCGCTGGATTGGTCTTCGCGGAATGCGATCCCCTTGTAGATGCTGCCGAGCAGCTGAGCCTCCGGGGCTTGCTGTTGGGCCTGTTCTTGGACGGCCGTGTCGAGCCAAGGAGGCGGCGTCGGCGTCATCGGCGTCTTGTCTCGCCGGCAGCCACACACGGCGGCCAGCACACAGAGGGTGAGCACGAGGGTGGCAGGCTTCTTCATGACAGCGTTTTCGGTAGTGTGCCCAGCGGGTGGAATCAAGTGCCCCGTTGGGCGGCGACGGTCGCGTTTCGGCGCTCGATTGTTGGTTCGCAGTGGCATGATGGTTCGCCAAGGGAACTGCAATAGTCGTGCCCCCGGCTCGCAGGTTGGCGGCGGGGCCAGCAGCCACCACCGCGTCCAGGTGTGAACGCCAGCCCTCAGCAACACTGTGTACCGGGCTACTCACTGGCTGCGCAGAACCGTGTAGCCACCGAATCACCATCCCAGGAGGACCGGTTCAAACTGCTGCACGACAAGGGTTGCGCTACCTCCTGTCAGAAGGTAGGAAGGCGCCGCTGCGGCTGCGACATTGGTCACCAACGTCGCTCACTTGCTCACTTGCTCACTTTGTCAGGACCATCGCTAGCGGTTACCCATCCCTGCGCACTGGGGCAGAAGGCATGTTGTCGACCCATCAAGAGCGCCAAGAGGCGGCGCAACGACTCGTGGATGTCGGGCGGTACCATGAGGCGATGGAACAGTACCGAAGCGTGCTGGTGACCGACCCGAGCGATGTTCCTGCGCTGTTGGGACTTGGCGATTTGTACGTGCGGCTCGGCGAGCAGGACAAGGCGCTGTCAGCCTACGAACGGGTTGCTGAGCAGTACAGCCGTGCCGGGACCCGTTGCGACGACGACAGCCGTGATGAGAGCAGTTGCGCCGTCTCGTCGGACCTGGCTGTGCTCAACTCGCTGGCCCATGCCTTCGATCGGATCGGGGCAACGGGCAAGGCCTGTGAGGTCCGCAAACAGGCGGCACGGATTGGGTGGCGCAAGGGCGCAACGGGCATTTTTGACGACCCGATGATGCCGCTTGGCGTCGCCACTCCCGACGCCCCCATGGTGGACGAGCTGCTGGCGTTTCAGGCGAGTGTCACCGACTCGGAGGACAGGGTGACTGATGTCGACCTGCCGGTGTTCGACGATTCGACGGGTGTGACGCCTAGGTTGGTCGATGAGAGATTCGCCGACATCGATGAGCTTGTGACCAGCGAGCACGATGCGCCACGGGGCGGTTCTGCGGAGGACCTACTCGATCGGATCTTGCGAGAGGCATGGGGCGCGTCGTCCATCGACACCTCACCACCCCCGGCGGGCGACGACTGAGCTTGTTTGGGCCGCTTGCCGCCAGGGGCTCGCGACATTGAGTAGTCGGTCGCGGACAGCCGCGCTAACAGCTGGCTTGTGATGCAACCTGGTCAGAACCACCATCTCGCTTCGACTGCACAACCGCTCCCGCCGGCGCAGAGACCAGGATGGCTCAAGTGGGTGCTGGTCTTCATGGGGGCCTGCACTCCTGGTGGCTTCCTGTTTCTGATCGCTTTGCTGACGACCTCGAATATCGATCTGGACGAGCCCGTCTGGTTCATCTTGGCTGCCCTCGGCGGCGTCGCAGGGTGGTTCTTGGCTAAGCGCGCCGGCTGAGCGCTCGCGTGACGGGGGCTCGGGGTAGATTGGATGAGGCGACACCAGCTTCGTTCGGTGCTTGCGCCGCTGACTGTTGATCAGGCACTGGCAGAAATGCTCACGCCCTCCATCAGCTAACGCCATAGACGCGAGGTTCCAATGATCCAGGTTCGATGGGAGACCGTATCGATACGCGCGGGTGTTCGCAGGCGTGCGCTGCAGTCGGCCGAGATGGCTTCGGCTTCAGTGGCTTTCGGTTGAGCGCAGGGCGTGACAGGGCACCGCGGCATCGCATCCGGGACAGTTCTCGCCGGCCACATGCGTACAGAGCTACCCCTCACCGCGCTCAAGCGGGCGCTCGCGGCCCGCAACCCCCCTCCTGGCCTCATTCACCATAGCGACAGAGGAAGCCAATACGCGAGTAACGACTACCGCGCTGCCTTACGCGACCACGCGGCGGCGTCCAGTATGAGCCGAGCCGGCGATTGCTTCGATAATGCCGTGGCCGAGAGCTTCTTCGCCACCATCAAGAAGGAATGCCTCAGCCGCCAGCACTTCGCCACCCGCACAGAGGCATACGACGCCATCGCGGCCTACATCGATGGCTTCTACAACCCCGTCCGAAGACATTCTACCCTTCAATACCTCAGCCCCATCGACTACGAACGAGCCTGCGCGACGACGCGACAGGCTGCTTGAGCACCACAAGTCACTGTCCACTTTTGCAGGGCCTCTCCAGCTGCTGGTGGCCACGCTAGGGCGCACGGATCGGGACTAGCGAAATCGAACGACCTTCCGTGGCCAACCCCGCATCGCCTCTGGCCTCCGCGTGAGGTTCAGCCTCAAACGGTGCAGCTTGTCGCGCTTCTCACTGGGTGT
>JAUVCD010000886.1 GCA_030590865.1 Myxococcales bacterium
TGATCCAGCACACGCCGATGATTGCGGCCCTGGGCAACCATGACGAGAGCTCGCATTGGTTCTTCGACCTGCTGGCCCAACCAGGCAACGAGCAGTGGTTCAGCTACCGCTACGGCAACGCGTTCTTCTTGATCCTGGACACCAACGAGCCCTTCCACGTCGGGTCGGAGCAATACCAATACGCCCTCGACGCGCTGCTGTCTGAGCCGGCCCAGAGCGCCACCTGGCTCTTCGCCGCTCATCATCACCCGCCCTATTCGGAAATCAGCGAAGAGCCGCTCTACCAGCAGGTCCGCACCCACCTGATCCCCCTCTACGAGCACGCGGGCGTCGACGTGAACTTCCACGGCCACATTCACGACTACGAACGAGGCGAGCACGTGCCGCCCCAGACGGGACGGCGGATCTGGCAGCTGCAGAGCTCAGGCGGCGGCGGCACCCTCTGGTGGGACGAATACGACGGCGAGTGGGACCAGATCGATCTGGTGATTCAGGACCAGTACCACTACGTCGTGGTCGACGCTGGCGAGTCGGAGCTCACCCTCGAGGCCATCAACCTGGAGGGCGATCCGATCGACCTCATCACCGTCCAGGCCGAGCCCCGATCTGGCGAGGCCCCGCCAACGCCCTAGGCGTCCACCGCGTTGCGCTACCCTCCAGCCGCCGGATCCACCACCGCTGACGGAGGCGACTCGAGGCCGTCGCGAGTGACCTGAGTAACCTGGTAATGCTGTCCCGCCGGGGCTTGCCAATCGAGGTAACTTGCCGTGTCGGGTGAGGCGACCAAGGTGGCGCGACCGATCTCGAAGTCTGGCGAGTCGGAGGCGTAGAGGTTGTAGTAGTAGAAACGCGAGTTGGTCGACGCGGTCCAACTGAGGCTCGGATAGCCAGCGCTCAGCTCGCCCGCGAGCGTCAAAGCGACCGGCGGCAGCGCCACGACTCGGCCCTCGGGAACGAAGTCGGGATCGGTGGACAGGTAGAAGGCGTCGAGGCACGAGCCCTGCACTGCCGAGCCTATGTCGAGCTCTTGGGTGCCGGCCTCGAGCGGCGCACTGTCAGACGAGCGCACCCACTGCCAGTCGTCACTGGCAGGAGTCGAGACGGTCAACCCGGCGACCGACAGCACCACGTCGTCCGAATAGGTCGCGCCGGTCATTGCGTCCTTCGCGCCCTTCACTCGAGCAAAGACGTAGTAGTCGTCGG
Organism: Myxococcales bacterium; assembly: GCA_030590865.1. GTDB lineage: Bacteria > Myxococcota_A > Polyangia > Polyangiales > Polyangiaceae > JAPYTK01. The sequence goes on from JAUVCD010000886.1 coordinate 1,204, forward strand.
CCCGGGGAATGGTGACGGTGAGTGAGGCGGCGCCCGTCACGTCGTCGCGCCGCTGCCAAAGGAACTGCACGTTCGACGCCAGACCGTCGATGTTCCGCCACAAGGCATCTGGCGGCGGCGCGTCGAGAGCGGCCGAGAGCACGTCCTCAGCCTCGAAGAAGAGGCGCAGCGAAGCAGCAGCCAGGGATGGCTCATCCGAGGCCACGCCGACTTCGGCCGACAGCTCGCTCTCCAGCTGAGAGTGCTCCACGCTCCTCACCGCATAGAACAGTGCCGTGCCGCTGGGCGCATCGCTATCCAGGTACGAGGGTCCCGTCACCGGCACGTCGGTGATCACGTGGAGCCCACGCCCACTCTCGCCACTGCGGTACACGTGGTAGCCGGCGATCTCCTGGTCATAAGGCGGAACGGCCCATTGTATCTGCGCGCCGCCGGTGCCCCAGCTCGCCGTCACGTCCACCGGAGGCCGCGGCTTGGTCGCCACCACCAGATAGACCTCCGACTGGCCGAAGACGTTGGAGTTGAAGAGGATCTTGGTGCCGTCCCGGCTGATGTTGGGGCGATCGAGCACCACCGTTTCATCGCCATGCCAATCGGTCCCGCGGTAGATGTTCGTCAGGCAAACGCGGTAGCGGTTGACCCGGCCACCATCGTCGAAGAGCTTGCTGTACCAGCTGCCAATTTCGGACAGATCGGGCCGCTCAGCACGGCGGGTCGGATAGGCCCACAGCTGATCGTCAGGCCAATGGGCGAGGTAACCGCCGGCGTTGTACACCCAATCGTAGAACGGGCCGCTGTCCTGGAACGTGGGTCCAGGCCAGTGCACCCCACCTAGGAAGCTCCACGCGCCGGCTGACCATTGATAGAGACGACCACCAGTATGCACGCCGAGGTAACGACCCACGTCGGCGTGGTTCCAGTCGAAGCCGAGATCGACGGTGACGTGCTGTTGGGTCTTGTAGTTGTAGAGCTCGGTGGCCGGGAAGCTGCCCTCGTTCCAGTACATGATCCAGTCGGTGTCCCCTGGCACGAAGCGGTACGAGTCGTGGATCGGCCCATTGAGGGGGATGGTCCACTGAGTGGCGTCCTCCAGGGACACCACCACGATGCCGGCGCCACCGTAGCTTGCGTCGCACACGTAGAGACCATCAGGGCTCATCTTCAAGTGCCAGTGATAGGGCAGCGAGGCGATGGTGCCGACGATGGTGCCGGTGAGCAGATCTAGCTCCAGCAGATCGCCGTTGCTGACGGCGTAACCACGATCAGCCTCGAAGGGATGGGCGACGACCGCACCCATGTCGGTGCCTGGCGCGAAGGCGATCCTCGGGTTGGTGCCACTGCCTTCGGTCAGCAGCGACCCGTAGGCGTCGGTGATGGTCTGACTGCCTGGTCCCCACAAGCTCGGGGTCTCGACCCGGGACCAAATCATGCGCGAGCCATCGGCATTGAAGCAGGATTTTCCGTAGTAGATGACCTCATCGCCGCCATCACCATGAGGCTGGTTGCTGAGCTTCATCATCATGGCGCCGGTGGACAGATCGGCGAAGACCACCCGCTCAGATTGGTAGACGCCATCGCCATCCCGCAGCTCGGCGTAGGGCTTGGTCGTCGCGGCCCGCCGGGCGGTCAACTGGTCGAGGCCCCAGGTGCCGAGGACGCCATCGTCCTGCAACATTCCGTAGCGCCCCTCGTTGTAGTCATACAGATCCTGCAGCCCTAGATCCGCCATCCGACCACGATCCGCCTCGTCGAGCTGACGAGCCGGGATACTGCCTTCGTAGCCCACCGGCACGAAGCCCTCCGCCCCTGCACCGGAGCCGCCGGTGTGGCCGCCACCGCCGCCACCCCCGCCGGCCGCCGTGCCGCCTTGTCCCGGTGGACCCGTCTCGTCGTCGCTACAGCCGCAGCACAGCAGCAACGATAGGGTCAACAGACAGAAACCC
>JAUVCD010000900.1 GCA_030590865.1 Myxococcales bacterium
TCACCCAGTCCCTGAGAAGAAGGTTGCAAAAGCGCAGCGGTCCCTGGCGTCCCTCAAACAACTCGCGAGAAGCTCCCTCAGTTTGCGCGGTCATGCTCATTGTGTGCGCTGCTCACCGGGCTCATCCGTCGCCACTCCTGAGTTGCAACTGTCCGGCGCGCAGCCACGCCCAGGCTGTGCGCCTCTGGCGTCTCGGGTTGAGCGCCTTGGGCCGGGCTAAGGCCGTCGGGGTGCGAGAGCGAGTGCGGGGTCTGGGTGGTCGTGGTCGGGGCGGGGTCGTGGTCGGGGCACGCCCCACGCTGCATCGCGCACCCGCACGGGCACGCGCTACGCGGCCCCCCGCACGCCCACGATCCACGGGTTCTGGCTCCCGAATGCGAATTTGAGCACCCCGCGACAGTAAGAGGTATCCCTACCGACCAGCGATCAAGGCTGCGGCGTTTGCGCGCTACTCGGCGTCTACGGCGGTGGGCGGCTCGTCACTCTGCCAGCTGCCCACGTAGTAGAGCAGCTCGCCGTTGCTGCGCCGTACCATGGTCGCTGGCGCGTAATGAGCTCCCGCTCGCGCTGGCTCCCAGCCACCGGCGCGCCAAGCATAACCACCGGCGGTCCACCTCCAGTGACCATCGATCCACAGGGCATCTGGCCCAGGGGTTGGCGGGATGATCTCCACCCGGGCGGGTGGGGGAGGGTAGGGCACCAGCTCTGGCGTGTCGTGAGTGTGGGGACCGGTCGGTGGGACGGGTACCCGTGGTGCGCAGGCTCCGATCAGCAAGGTGATGCCAGCGAGCAAGACTGGGGCGAGCCGCCCGCGGACCGGGGGCGGCCCAGAGCTCGTCCCGAACGACGGACCATTGTTCATCCTTGAAGCAGCCATCCGACCAGCCTGTTCAACCCTGAAGAAGCCAACCCACGATCCTCTCTCGGCCAATGAACAGACACTCTAGGGTGGCCAATATCAAGAAGGGTCCAAAGGCGATACGTGCCTGACTCCAGCCTTGGTCAGGCGCGGCGGCCAGCGGATCCTTGAGTATCTCAGCCTCTATCGCGGCCCGCTCGTCGTCAGGCAACGACTCGAGCTCCTCTTGCAGCTGCGCCCGTTCGAGCTTGACCGCCTCGGGATCGTCCAGCTGTTTGCCGCTCGCCATCACCACCAGCGCAGCCAACGTGCCTTGTACCGCCCCGGCGCCGAGCACCAGCACAGCGCCTTGCCAGCCCAACCACGCGCCTGCCAGCATCACCAGCTTGGCGTCCCCGAGGCCCATGCCCACCTTGCCACGAAGGCGGGGATAGATGACGCAGAAGGGAAGCCAGACCAGCAGGAAGCCACCCACTGCACCGATAGCGGCCTCGACGAGGGTCATCTCCCGCAAGCTGAAGGTCGCCACGCCGAGGACCGTTCCGCCGATGCTGATGCTGTCCGGTACGATCATGTGCTCTAGATCGATGAATGTCGCGGCGACGAGTCCCAGCACCAGGGCGAGATAGGCGACGTAGATGGCCAGCCCGTGGATAGCTGGCGTGGCGCTCGGAAGGGTCAGCACCAGCACCTCGAGCACCGCCAGTGACAGCACGCCGCCGGTGAGCTCGACGAGCAGATAGCGCACCGATACCTTGGCTCCGCAGCAGCGCGCTCGGCCCCTCATCAGCAGCCAGCTGAGCACCGGGATGTTCTGATAGGCCTTGATGGGTCGTCCGCAGCTCGGACAGTGGGACGCCGGGCGCACGATGCTCATCTCGCGGGGTAGGCGATAGATGACGACATTGAGGAAGCTGCCCCACGTCAGTCCGAAGAGCAGCGCGCAGACGCGCAAGAAATCTGCTGGAAAGTCGGCGAGGATCACGGAGTGTAGAAAGGACTGTCGGGCCTTTGAGCGGCCAGGTTCAGCATCATGGTGAGCGTCAAGATCAGCTCTTCCTCGGTCGGCTGAAACGGCGCTTCGGACAGGGCCTGTTTCATCTCGATGAGCTTGGCTCCGAAACGTTCGAAGTGCTTCCGGTGCTGAGCGGTCGGAGCCTCCGCCAGCCACCGCCGCACCACCTCCTCGAGCTCATCGACGTCACTACCTGCCAGCAGCCGAGCCAGCTGGGTGGCCATTGGGTGGGCTGGGCTGCCGAGGTCGTCTTGCACGTCGCAGAGCTTACACGGTGGCGTCTAAAAGGCCCGACCATTCCACCGCTCAAAGTCCGGCCACCCCGACCTTTCCCAGCCTTGATCGGTGGTCGGTAGGCATACCTCTTACTGTGGCGGGGTGCTCAATTCGCATTCGGGAGCGAGCGCCCGGAGATCGTGGGAGTGCGGGGGCAGCGTGGCGCGTGCCCGTGCGGGTGCGCGATGCAGCGTGGAGCGGTACTCGTCAGGATAGTTGTCGCATGCGTGTTCAGTGACTCTCGAGTCTCGGGGCTCGGATCTCGGATCTCGATTCTCGATTCTCGATTCTCGCGCCCCCTTCCCCCACGCGCTCGAACCCCCGAACGGCCCCGCTTCCCTCACGCTTCCGAGCTCTTGAGTCTCGGGGCTCGGCTCTCGGCTCTCGGCTCTCGGCTCTCGGCTCTCGGCTCTCGGCTCTCGGCTCTCGGCTCTCGGCTCTCGGCTCTCGGATCTCGGATCTCGAGTCTCAAGTCTCGAGTCTCGGATCTCAGTTCTCGGTTCTCGGTTCACTCGAATCTCGGGACAGACGCAGGTCGTGCTCACTTGAGCTTCGGGGCCTCCATCGGTCGCCGGGTTTGCTGCGAGGGCGACTGAACGCTGGGGGCGAGGTCGCCTTCTCGCAAACCCGGCGACCGATGGAGGCCAGATGAAGCACGCATTCGATTACGAAAAGCTCGATGGTTACCGGCTCGCCGTGGAGGTGAACCGGTGGTTCTCCCGAGTGGGGTTTCCCCGCGGGCGGTCTCACTTGTGCGACCAAGGGCTGCGGGCGTCTGACTCGGTGGTGTGCAACATCGCCGAGGGGTGTTCCAAGAAGGGGACTGTGGTCGGCAAGAGCAATCTCTTGACGGCCCTCGACTCTGCCGGCGAGTGCTGCGCGGTGCTCGACTGTGTCTCGCTCTCCGGCAGTGTCGAGCAACAGGAGAAGCTCAGGCGC
>JAUVCD010000124.1 GCA_030590865.1 Myxococcales bacterium
GACGATCGGCGCACCTGGCAAAGGATTGGGTAGCTCGAGCAAGCCCCGGAGCGCCCCCAGCAAGGGCCGCGGTCTTTCGGCATCGTAGAGCGGATAGGCGGGCGGAGCGTAGGCATCTCGGTACAACCCGTCGTAGGTCGACTCGGGATGGCTGAAGGCAGTGAGGTCGCCGACCAGACTGCCGAGCATTGACGAGCCTGACTCTGCGCTCGCCAGGCGCGTGCGGAGCATGTCGACATAACAGTAGCTCGCCTCGGGAGCCAACCAGGGCCGCACCCTCAGGCTGGGGGTCGAGTTGTCATTGGCGGAGATCCAACGGCTGTCGAAGGCGTTGTCGAGGCCCCACGCCAGCGTGAAGGTCAGGTCCTCGAGGGCCCATCCGTGGTGACCGAGCCCCTCGGGCCCAGTGAATTCAGGAGGGAGCTGATAGGCGCCCGTACAGTCGAGTGGGATGGCCTGTTGCTCCCCGGCAACCGGCTGGATGGGCTCATCGCTAGCCAAACCGCCGCCACCGCCAGCCCCGCCACCGCCACCAGACGGCCCCGGCGAGGTGTCCTCCTCCCCGGCGCAACAGGGAATAAAAAAAACGCAAAGCGCCACGATGACTGTCAACCGCACGGCCGTCTCCTCCTTCGATCAACCTGAGCCACCCTGAGGGGCGTGCGCTCGCCGGGGATAGAGTATACGCCACGAGCACAGTCGGCAGGAGCGACGGGCAGGAACAAACAGTGGCCACGGCGATTTCAGCAGCAGCGATGGAGGCGGGGACGGCGGCGGTCAAACAGCGCGTCGTCAGACCGCTGCTGCGGTGGTTTCGCGTTCACCGTCGGGACCTGCCGTGGCGACGGACCGCAGATCCCTACCGCATCTGGGTCTCAGAGGTCATGTTGCAGCAGACCCAGGTCGCCACGGTGATGCCTTATTACAAGCGCTTCGTCCGGCGCTTTCCAGATCTGATGAGCCTGGCACGGGCAGACTTGGAAGAAGTGCTCAAGCTCTGGGAGGGCCTAGGGTATTACCGCCGCGCCCGCCACCTGAAGCGTGCCGCCGAAGAGCTGGTCGCCGCGGACTGTGGCCAGCTGCCCAACGATTACGACCGCATCCTGGCACTACCCGGGGTGGGCCGAACCACGGCGGGCGCCATTATGAGCCTGGGGTTCAACCGGGCTTATCCCATCCAGGATGGGAACGTTCGGCGCGTGTTGTGCCGCCTGGGAGCGGTGGGCGACGACCCGCGATCGGCCGCCGTGCAACGGTGGCTCTGGACCACTGCGGCAGCGCTCATTCCTCGAGGCAGCGCCCGTAGGCTCAACGAGGCGCTGATGGACTTCGGTGCCACCCTGTGCGCCCCGCGCGCGCCTCGCTGTGATGAATGTCCGCTGGCCAAGGCCTGTGGCGCCCGACACAGTGGGGACGTGCTGGCCTACCCGCGCCGGGTCCAGCGGCGGCCCGTGCCCCACTATGATGTCACGGCGGCCATCATTCGCCGCGGGGAGCGCCTGCTTATCACCAAACGGCGCGCCGAGAGCATGTTGGGAGGGCTCTGGGAGTTCCCAGGCGGCAAGCTCGAGCTCGGGGAGACCTTGGAGGAATGCCTCCATCGCGAAATCTCCGAAGAGCTCGACATCACCGTGCGGATTGAACGCCCCTTCGTCAGTGTCCGCCACGCCTATAGTCACTTTCGCATCACCCTCCACACCTATTTGTGCCGCCATAGTCGGGGGCGCCCTCAGGCAATCGGTTGCGATGCCTGGAAATGGGTGCGGCCCGCCGAGCTCTCGGCCTACCCCTTTCCGAAAGCCGACCGCGTGGTCCTCGAAGCGCTGGCCAGCGAGCTAGGATGAGGGTGGTCGTGGTCCGTGGCGGGCCTCTGTTACCCTGGCGCTGTGACTGAAGGGCGCAAGACAGACGACTACGAGTCTCGCTACATGACTGGCAACGCGGTGGTAGGCCACCGGGACAAGCGAGTCTCCCGCGGCATCGCCGGTATTCTGATGCTGCCGGCGCTACTCACCCTGGCGTTCACCCTGTTCATTGGTTTTACCAACGCCACGGCAGCCAGGCCCGTCCCGGCCCAGGCCCTGCCTTTCGTGCTGGCAGGCTTGGTCGCCTTCAGCGGAATGTTCGCCCTCCTGTCGTTGACCTTCTCCGTATTGCGGTCGGTGGTGACGGACCGGGAGGTCATCGTCAAATACGGCCTTTGGGGTCCGCGGATCCCCCTCGATTCGATCACCAGCTGCAAGGTGGTCCCTTACCAGTGGACCCAGTTCGGCGGGTGGGGGATCCGCCGCGGTCTGGGAGGCGTCTGGGCCTACGTGCCAGGCCCCGGTGACGTGGTGGAGATCGCCTACACCGAGGACGGTAAGGAGAAGCGAATCCAGGTCGGCGCCCAAAACGCACCCATGCTGGCCGCAGAGATTCAACGGGCGCGCAAGGCAGGCCCCAATCTGCGAATCGACACGGCTGACGATGATGCCGATGCCATCGCCGAGGCGGAACGAGAGCTGGCCGCAACAGAAGAGGCCGCGGCGCCGGAAGCCAAGAAACCCCTGGCACGCTAGCCGCTCGGGGCTTCAGCGAAGGTCAGCTCCCCGTCCTGGACATCGATGACGATGGTTTGTCCCGGCGGGAACTCGCCGGCGAGCAGGCGTTTGGCGAGTCGATCCTCGATGTGCCGCCGAATAGCCCGCTTGAGCGGACGGGCACCGTAGGCCGGATCCCAACCTGCCTCGACTAGTAGCTCCTTGGCCGGATCGCTGACCGCAGCGCTGAGACCGCGCTGGGCGAGCCGCTCGTTCAACAGAGCGAGCTGAATGTCGACGATGGCGCGCATGTGATGACGCTCGAGTCGATGGAAGGTGACCTGCTCGTCCAGGCGGTTGAGAAACTCTGGGCGGAAGTGCTGCTTGAGCTGCTCACTCAGGGCCCTTTCGATCAACTCGTGGCGATCCTCAGGCGACAGGTCCTGCCGATCCTCCAGCTCAGTCATCACGGCAGTTCCGATATTCGAGGTCAGGATCACCACCGTGTTCTTGAAATCGACGATGTTGCCTTGCCCATCGGTCAGCCGTCCATCGTCGAGCACCTGAAGCAAGACGTTCCACACCTCGTCGTGGGCCTTCTCGATCTCGTCGAAGAGCACCAAACTGTAGGGCCGGCGCCGGACCGGCTCGGTGAGCTGGCCGCCCTCCCCATAGCCGACGTAACCCGGTGGCGCCCCGATCAGCCGCGCTACTGTGTGGCGCTCGCCATATTCGCTCATGTCGATCCGAACGATGGCGCGCTCGTTGTCGAAGAGCTGCTCGGCCAGCGCCTTGGCCGTCTCGGTCTTGCCAACCCCAGTCGGACCGAGGAACAGAAACGAGCCGATTGGGCGGCTGGTGTCACCGAGACCAGCCCGGGAGCGCCGCACCGCGTTGGCCACCGCCGTGAGCGCATCATCTTGGCCAACGACGCGCTTGCGCAGCTCGTCCTCGAGCCGCAACAGCTTCTGCATCTCGCTGGCGAGCATCTTGGACACCGGAATGCCAGTCCACCGAGACACCACGATGGCGACGTCCTCGTCGGTGACTTCCTCTTTGAGAAAGCTCTCGCCGCCTTGCAGCGCGCCGAGCTTCTCGCGCAGCGCGGCGAGCTGCTTTTCTATTTCCGGAATCGTTCCGTAGTGAATCTCGGCGGCCTTGCCGAGATCCCCTGCGCGCTGGGCTTGCTCTTCTTCGAGGTGGAGCTGCTCGACGCGCTCTTTGCGCTCCCGCACCTGACCGATGAGCGCCTTCTCGCTGAGCCACTGGGCGCGCATCCGATCTCGCTCTTCTTGCAGGTCGCCGATCGCTGCTTTCACCTCGACCAACCGCGCTCGGCTGGCCTTGTCTTTCTCCCGCTTGAGAGCCTGCTCCTCCATCTGCAGCTTCACCAGCTTGCGCTCCACCCGGTCGATGGGGATCGGCAGGCTGTCGATCTGCATCCGAATGCGGGCGGCCGCCTCGTCCACCAAGTCGATGGCTTTGTCCGGTAGGAAGCGCTCGGTGATGTACCGATCCGACAGGGTGGCGGCCGCCACCAGCGCCGCGTCCTGAATCCGAATGCCGTGATGGACCTCGTAGCGTTCCTTCAGGCCTCGCAAAATGGCCACCGTGTCCTCCACGGTCGGTTGGACCACCAACACTTGCTGAAACCGCCGCTCGAGGGCCGCGTCTTTCTCGACCCGAGTGCGATACTCATCCAACGTGGTCGCGCCGATGCAGCGCAGCTCACCGCGGGCCAGCGCCGGCTTCAACATGTTGGCCGCATCCATCGCCCCTTCGGCGGCGCCAGCGCCGACCAAGGTATGGAGCTCGTCGATGAACATGACGATGTGACCGTCGGCGGCCTCCACTTCCTTGAGCACCGCCTTGAGCCGATCTTCGAACTCGCCGCGGAATTTGGCGCCTGCCACCATTGCCGCCAAATCGAGAGCCAGCACGCGCTTGTCCTTGAGCGACTCGGGCACGTCGCCATTGACGATGCGCTGCGCGATCCCGTCGACGATGGCCGTCTTGCCGACCCCGGGCTCGCCAATCAATACCGGGTTGTTCTTGGTGCGCCGGGACAGCACCTGCATGACCCGACGGATCTCCTCGTCCCGGCCGATGACCGGGTCCATCTTGCCGTCCCGAGCCGCCGCCGTCAGGTCGACACAGTACTTGTCCAGCGCTTGGAACTTCGCCTCCGGCTCGCGGTCGGTGATGCGCTGTGAGCCACGGATGGTCGCCAGCGCCTCCATCAGCTTGTCGTGGTTGAGCCCGGCTTTGTCGAGGGCCCCTTGAATCTCTCGGTCCCCTTTGGCGCCAGCCAGCAAGAGGTGTTCGGTAGAGATGAAGTCGTCCTTCATCGCTTTGGCGACATCTTCGGCTCCTTGGAGCAGCAACAGGCCGCGCTGAGACACCCGTGGCTCGGCGCCCCCGGTCACCTGGGGTAGAGCCGCCAACCGTTGGCTCAATGCCTCCACCAAGACAGGCAGGTCGCCACCGGCTTGTTGCACGAGCGGCTGTCCGACGCCGCCCTCTTGCTCAACGACAGACAGACACAGGTGCTCGGGAAGGATCTCGGGATGCCCACGTCGCGTCGCCCTGCTCATGGCGTCACGAACGGCCTCTTGCGCCTTGCTGGTCATCTTCTCGATGGTCATGGAAATCCTGGCCGTTGCGCCTCTTCCCCAGAGGCAATGGTCACGTCATGGCTCAGCGCGACGCAAGCGTGGTTGGCGTCCGGCCGAGCCGCCGGTGACGAGCGCCGCCCTCTTGGCGTCCGTCATGGAGAAAGTAAGCACGGCACCGGACCAGGCAAGGGGGCTGGCACGATCCGTGCCGACATGCGGGCCGAACGGCGTGCGGAGCAGCACCTTGGAATTCGGGATCTCATGCTAGCCTATGGGAGCAACGGCCCACTTGTTAGAAAGGTTGCTCAGCGATGAAGAAGATCTTGCCGTTCTTGGGCTTGATAGCCCTCGCAGCCATGCTGACCATGTGCGACTCGGCCGCAGTCGACTACTGCGATGCCTGGTGCGACTGCACACGCTGCAGCGATCGCGAGTATGACGATTGTGTCTACGACAAAGAGCACGACGCGGATCGCGCCTACGACCGAGACTGTGGCGTCGAGTGGGAAGACTACGTCGCCTGCGTCGTCGACACCTACTACTGCCACGACTACCACCTCGAAACCGACTGCGGGCGCGAGCGCGACGACTGGAAACACTGCATCGACTGACGCCGCCTAGCAGAGCGCGGGTCTACCAGAGGGCGTAGTGCTGTTCGGTGACGCCGAACACGTCCGACAGCTCAAAGACGTCGCCTTCCGGACTTCGGACCGTGCCTGAGAAGGTGCCATAGGGTTGATGGAACTGACTGACCACCAGACCTAGGTTGACGTCGTCTTGTCGCTGGCCCTGAGGCTCGAAGCGCAGATCGACCAGACCCTCATCATCCCGCAACCACCAAGGCTTCATCAGGTCACCCAGCTCGTATTCAAACTCGACACGCCTGAGCTTGATGCAACGACCGGGAAGCCACAGCGCACAGTCGCCGGCATCTTCCTCGTTGCTGGGCCCGCGCCCGGCAGGCGCCCCTGGTGCGCCCAGCCAGGGTCGGTGGGCCGTGAGGTTGAAACCGATGCGTTCGCCCCCCTTGGCGTGCCCGCCGGCCGCCGCCCAATTCCACCAGGTCTGGCGGGGACGATAGCCACAGTTGAAGTCGAGACCGGCGTTGCCCTCGCCGAGCGCCACTTGGTCGTCAATGTCGCCTGACCGTAGGAAACCGCCAGCCTCCAAGCCGTAGCATTTGTGGGTATAGAGCCATCGCTGGGGCGCACTCTCTTCGACGATGATGAGCCCCGCTGGATCGCTGCCCGTGTCCCGGATCTCATAGCGTGCCTCGAGGGGCGGCTTCTTGTCTCGGCCGATCTGCCCCTCGAGCTGAACGGAGACCTTGCGCAAGCCGGCGGCCGAGTCGTTGTCGAGCTCGATTTGCCCCCAACCGGGCTTGCGAAAGCAGGTGCGACCGTCGGTCGAGCTCGTCGCCATGGTGAGCCCTCGCCCGAGGGGCGCCAAGGCGTTGTGCTCGTGCTTCTCGCCGGTCTGGCGGTCGACGACATAAGCAAAGGCGTTGCCCATGTAGCCCAGATCGACCACCGCGCAGGCGAAGAACGTGCGATCGGTGACCACGCTGGTGTAGTGCCAGCGCTTCAGACGCCAGCGACGATAGGCCCGCTCGACAAACGCCAGCGACGTGCCGCGCAAGGGGCTCAACAAGTGCCGGATCGGAGCCTCGGAGAGGTTCGTTTCGGCGAAGGGACCGTCGAACCAACCCACGTGGACCGTGCCGTCCGGATCCACGATTCGCCTGGGGCTCTTGAGGGGGCTGACCATGGTCAAGGCCGAGTAGCAGCCCGACGGGACGGCGTCATCGCTGGCACCCCAGGCCGAGCAACTTGCAGCACCGCCGAGGAAAGAGTAACTCATAGATGAGTCACGATCGACCCAGCCTGGCTCGACCCGCGGCGAGGAGGAGGACAGCGATGAGCAAGCTCGGATGCGCAGTTGGTTTCATCACGACCTTGGCAATCGGGGTGGCCCTCGTCCCAGCTGCCGATGCCCTCGAGCAGCCGAACGGCTCCCCTATCCCCACCCAACCTGGTTGCGACGGGGGACAGCCGACCGGACTGGCTGCCGAGTTTGCCTGTGTGTGCAAGGAGCCCAACGTCTGCAACATCGGCGACCCTTGCCCTTCCGAGAACAACTGCCCCAACGGTCAGAACGGCGAGTGCGAAGCCACCATGTGGCACTCGTTCAACGACAACACCTGCATCCCGTCCAACCTGAGCGGGCTGGATCCCTATACGGAAGCCGCGGTGGTGCCGGAGACCTTCCATCCGACCTGCCCCCAGACCTTCTCCTTGATCAGCCGGGGCACCGCCATGTTCCAGGATGCTTTTGGCTGGTACAACGCGACCAATGCCGAGCCGGCGCTGAGCGATCTGCACGTGATGCTGGATTGCTCTGCGACTCCCGGGACCGAGGTCGTCTTGGATCTCCAGTCCGAGCCCGATTACCAGGGCGGCGACATCGGCTTCTTCATCATTACACCCGAGTCACTGCAGTCCCCTGGTAGCTGCGCCGACAACGACTGCTGCGCCACCGTGGCGCGGGTCGGCAACGGCGTTGGGCAGGTCTACTACTCAGAGCGGACGTACAACCCCGACTTCGTCGGCGTGGACTCGTATATCCACCTCATCACCTACGGGAGCCACGTCTGGGATAACAAGTTCTACTTCGCTTGGGAGGACATTTACGGGGGCAGCAACAACGACTTCACCGACTTGTTGACCGGCGTCAGCGGCCTGCATTGCTCAGGAGGCGGTCAACCCTGCGACACAGGTGAGCAAGGCATTTGCGGCCGGGGGATCACCGAATGTCAGCAGGCCGAGCTGGTCTGCGAATCAGTCTTCGAGGCCAGCCTCGAGCTGTGCAACGCATTGGACGACGACTGCAACGGCTCGATTGATGACGATGCCAGCTGTGAGGTGGAGGGCCACATCTGCCACCAGGGCACCTGCGTTCCCCCATGTAACAGTGGGGAGTTTCCCTGTATCGGCGGCACCATCTGCGACCAGGACAAGGGGCTCTGCGTCCACCCGGACTGCGTGGGCACCGATTGCTCGGAGGGCACGATCTGCCGCGAGGGCAGCTGTGTCGAGCCCTGCGAGGGCGTGGTTTGCCCCCACGGGCAGCAGTGCTTCGCCGACAAATGCCTCGATCTCTGTGCCGGGACGCTCTGCCCGGAAGGCGATGTTTGCATGGAAGGCCTTTGCCTCGCTGGTTGCACCCAGTGCAACGGCATCACCTGCGAGCTGCCACTACAGTGCAACCAGGTCGAAGGCGACTGTGCCGATCTGTCTTGCCCAGACGGCTGCCCTGACGGCACCTACTGTGATGACGGCGAATGCAAAGACCCCTGCGATGGCGCCATTTGCCCTGGCGGCGAGCCTTGCATCAACGGCCAGTGTGGCGGCACGGCCGAGGGCGGGGGCGGGTCTGGCGGCACCCAGCTGCCCAACCCCGGCGGCAGCGGGGGCACCAACGGAAGCATCGACCAAACGGACGGCGGCCCGAGCTGCGTTTGCCAGGTCGGCATTCGATCCCGCGGCGGCGCCACGGCTTTGGCGCTGCTCGGCCTAGGACTGCTGCTGGCAGGCCGGCGCTCCCGCCGTCGCTGAGTGCTCGTCGGCAGCACGATCCGGCGGCAGTGGTGCACCGGTCCAACCGCTACCCCCTTCGGGGTAGCGCACTGCTACGGTGAGTGCCCTTTGGGCGGCTGACATGGCAACTGTGCCCACCCGGTACCGACTCGGCATCTTGGCAGCGGCGCTCCTGTTCTCCACAGGCGGAGCGGCGATCAAGCTCTGTAGCCTCAACGGCTGGCAGGTAGCCTGCTTCCGTTCTGGCATCGCCGCGCTAACGCTGGCCCTGCTATTCCCCAGCGCGCGCCGCGGTTGGTCATGGCGGACCTTGATCGTCGGCGCTGCCCAGGCGGCGACCCTGATCCTCTTCGTCCTGGGCAACAAGCTCACCACCGCAGCGAGCACCATCTTCCTACAGTCGACAGCGCCGCTCTACATTCTAGTGCTGGCGCCCCTGCTCTTGAGGGAACGGGCTCGACGTAGCGACCTACTGCTCATGGCAGCCATCGCCACCGGCATGGCGCTGTTCTTCGTCGACTTGGAGCCCGCCGCCGCCAGCGCGCCTGAACCCTTCCTCGGCAACGTCCTGAGTGCGACCGCGGGCATCACCTGGGCGCTGACACTGCTCGGTCTTCGCTGGCTCGCTCGGTCCAAAGGCGACGCCGCCGCCACCGATGGTGATCAGGGCATCGCTGCGGTGGTCCTCGGTAATATGCTGGCGTTCCTGGTGACCCTGCCCGCCGCCCTGCCTGTGACCGGCAGCTCGGCCTCGGATTGGATCAACATCGGCTACCTCGGCGTCGTCCAGATCGCCCTCGCCTATTTGCTGCTCACCTACGGCTTCCGACGGGTGCCCGCCTTCGAGGCCTCGCTCTTGATCTTGGTGGAGCCCACCTTGAACCCGGTTTGGGCCTGGTGGGTCCACGACGAAGTGCCCGGCTCTTGGGCGCTCGTCGGGGGGGCGATCATTCTCATGAGCACCACCGCCAAGAGCTGGCGCGAGCGACGGCAATCGGACACCACCGGCGGGGACGACGACACTCGAGCAGACCCACGGCTGAACGTCCGTCCTAGCGGCTGACGCCAGCCCGAGTCAGCCCGGTGCCGCCGGCCATGAGCCGCCGCCAAGGGTCACACCTGGAGCAATACTTTCAGCATGGCGGGCTCGGCGGCGCGCTCCAGAGCTTGCACAGCGTCGGCAAGCGGGAAACGGGCCGCCACCAGTGGCGCCACCGCGACGGCGCCCGCCGCCAAGGCCGCCAGGGCCGGCGCGAAGGGACCGCAGCGCGAGCCCACCACCGAAATCTCGTCAATCACCAACGGCGCCAGGTCAACCGGCGCTTGATCGGCGATCGTGCTCTTGAGCACCAAGGTGCCACGAGGGCGAGTCGCTGCTACTGCCATGGTGAAGCCCTGGAGAGTCCCGGTGGCCTCGACGACAACATCCCTGCGAGCGACATCCCAATCGGGCAGCAACGTGGTGGTGATCCCCCGGTCGTTCAGAATGGCCAGGTGATCTTCATGGCGGCCCACCGCGAGCACCGTGGCCCCGGTTTGTGCAATCACCTGGGCAATCAGTAAGCCGAGCTTGCCGTCCCCGAGCACGGTCACCTCCACCCCCGGCCCCAGGTCGATCTGCTCGAGGATCTCGAAGGCGGCAGCGAGTGGTTCGGTGAAGACGGCCTGCTCGTCCGAGATCCCATCGGGCACGGCGTGCAGATTGGCCACCGGCACGGCCACGAGCTCGGCAAAGGCACCATCTTGACCCACGATCCCCATCACGCTGCGGGTGGGACAGTGCCGTCCCAGTTTCTTGCGGCACATCTCACAGGTACCGCAGGCGAAATTGATCTCGCTCACCACCCGTCGGCCGAGCCACTGGGCTGGCCCTCGAGCGACCTGCCCCACTAGCTCGTGACCGAGGACACCACAGAACGTTTGGTAACCCCGAATGATCTCTAGATCGGTGTTGCAGATCCCAGCCAGGCTCGGCCGGACCAGCGCAAAGCCCGCCCGTAACTCAGGCGCCGGCCGGTCCACGACCGCAGCTTGCTGTCCATCGAACCACAGCGCCTGCACCGCCACGATGAAAGCCGCGCAGCGTCGATGACGTCAAGCCTGGAGTCGTTAGGGCGTGCAGGCCACGACGCTGGGGGTGTCGCCAGTGAACAGCTGGATCTCCGACAAGTTGTTCGGATCGTTGATGCGGTTCCAGATGGCCGCGTCGTTGATACCGAGCTGGCCGAACTGCATCGACACGTCGGTCCAGAAGTGGCCACGAGCCCA
Organism: Myxococcales bacterium; assembly: GCA_030590865.1. Classification (GTDB taxonomy): domain Bacteria; phylum Myxococcota_A; class Polyangia; order Polyangiales; family Polyangiaceae; genus JAPYTK01. The sequence continues at coordinate 11,002 of JAUVCD010000124.1, forward strand.
TGAGAAGCGAACGAATTGCTGCCAATCGGGATCGGCCTTCCACTGATTGTAGAGGCTCGAGTACTGGGTGCGAGCGACCCTCAAATAGACCTGGAGGTAGTACAAATGGGCGGCTGCGCCGTCTCGGAACGAGCCTCCCTGGGTGAGGTGATCACCCACGACGGTCGCGCAGGCCAGACCATTGATATAGGCGGTCAGCTCATCGGCCAGGAAGATGAAATCGTAGCTTCCTTGAGTGCCCGTCAAAGAGGCCGAGTCGTACATCGCTGTGACGCTGCCACCCTGCGTCACCTGGTTGTAAATCTGGTTGCGGGCGAAGAAGTTCAGCTTGGCGGCCACCACCTCGAGGTTCGACCCCATGTAGTAGAGGTGCTTGTTCGAGTAGTTCATCGCCTGGTCGAAGTCGTAGCCATGAGTCTCCTCGTGGCACGCCGTATCGATGGACTCGATCATCCCGCCCCAGTTGCCAAGGTTGAACCACTGGGGGAACGAGCCAGTCAGCCACGGATCGTTCTTCATCTGATCCATTACGTACCAACCGTTGCTGTAGCGACGGTTGAGCACGTCGATCATCGTCGGCAGCCACTGAGACCCCTGGTAGCTCGACTGCAGGTCGGCGAGACTCACGCCCAAGTCGTAGCCCTCGATGTAACAACCACCGCCGCCAATCCCGCCGGAGCCACCAGTGCCTGAGCTGGTGGACGTGCTGGTCGACGTGCTGGTCGACGTGCTGGTCGACGTGCTGGTCGAGCTGCTGGTCGTGCCGCCGGTGCCGCCGGTGCCGCTGGCGGTTTGTCCGGCCCCTTCACTACTGCTCGAGCTCGTGTCGCCGGCTCCGATGCCTGAGCCTGTCAGCCCTTCACCACCATCGCCATCATCATCGTCGTCAGCCCGCGGCCCGTGGACCCCGCAACCCACCACCAGAACCGCCCCTGCCAGCAGTGCGACCCATTTGAAGCGCTGTTCCATGCTTATCTCCTAACGGCAGCCAAAAGAGCCGCCGGTACCAGCCAATCTAGTACCCGGTATTGGCCGGCTGGCCGGTTTAATATCTTATGAAAACGCCTCACAGTCAAGGGTTTGCTGGCACACAACAAAGTCATTGGCCGGCTGGCCGGTACAATCGGCGCGACCTGTAGCCCCGCACAACAGCCGCAGCTCCCAGCCAACCTGTACCTTGGCGCCCTTGGGTCGCTCCTCGGCAGCAACGCGACGGGCCGAGCCTAGCGAAATTGCTGCTGTCTTGGCGGTGACTCCCGACGCGGTATGCTAGGGATTGGATCGATAGGACGGTTTTAACTTGGCGAGAGGGGGTCCTTGATGGGCTCGCGCAATGAAGACTCGGTGGTTCTGATGGCTGGAGCACGTCTGATGAGCGCGCCTCTGCAGGTGGGTCTACTGCTCTTGATGTTTTCGCTCGTGGCTGGCTGCAGCATTGACGAGAACCTCTTCGGCCCTGGAAACTCGGGAGCAGGCACAGGCGGCACCGGTGGCGGCACCGGTGGCACCGGTGGCGAAGGCGCCCGTCCACCAGCCCAGTCCGACAGCATGGATATCCTGCTGGCCTTGGACAACTCGCGGTCCATGGCGGACAAGCAGGAGATCCTCGGCCTGGCCGTCCCGGAGCTCATCCGATCGCTCGTCAACCCGCTGTGTATCGACTCTAACGGCACACCGGTCGCCCAGCAGCCGGCTACCCCGGATGATGATTGCCCCGAAGGCAGCGAGCGCCAACTCCGCCCACAGACCGACATCCACCTAGGGGTCATCACCACCAGCCTGGGAGGGCACGGCGCCGACGCTTGTAGCGGCACCACGATCCCCATGGAGAACGACCAGGGCCACCTGATCACCCGCGGGCCCGACGAAGGACAGGTTCTGACCTACCAGAACCAGGGCTTCTTGGCCTGGGATCCGGAGCAGGAATTGGATCCGCCTGGGGAGATGAACCAGTACACCCTTCAGACCAATCTGAAGGGTCTGGTGCTCGGTGCCGGTCAGCAGGGCTGTGGTTACGAGGCGGGGCTGGAGAGCTGGTACCGCTTCTTGGTCGATCCGAATCCCTACGCATCCATCGAGGTTGAGGAATCTAAAGCGGTCATGACCGGGACCGATGACCTGGTGCTCAAGCAGCGCCGGGACTTTCTCCGTCCCAACTCGTTGCTCGCCATCATCGTCCTGAGCGACGAAAACGACTGTTCGGTCCGCGACGGCGGGCAGTTCTACTTCGCCTCACAGATTTACAATCCCGGCTCGTCAGCCCCCTTCCACCTGCCCAAGCCACGAGCGGCTTGCGAAGACGATCCCAACGATCCGTGCTGTCGGTCATGCGGTCAGGCGGCCGCGGACGGGTGCAGCGAGGCCAACGACGACTGCGGGGACCCGTTGTCGGTATTGGAAGACAGCATCAACCTGCGGTGCTTCGACCAGAAACGTCGCTTCGGGATCGACTTCCTCTATCCCATCAGTCGCTATGTCGACGGTATGGAGTCACCCCAGATCAGCGACCGGGACGGCAACGTGGTCGACAATCCGCTGTTCATCGACCTGAACCCGGATGACGACATCACCGACGTCAGAGATGAGCGCCTGGTGTTCATGACCGCCCTGGTCGGCGTCCCCTGGCAAGATCTGGCTCGCCAGACCGCCGGCGGCACCCCCAATCTCATCGAAGGCCTCGACGCCGACGGCAGCCCGGTGGGAGCGTTCCAGAGCGCCGAGGAGATGGCGGACAATGGGACCTGGGATCTGATCATCGGAGATCCGGCCAACTACGACGCGCCGGGCGATCCGTTCATGATCGAATCGATCGAGCCTCGCAGTGGCACTCATCCCATCGTCAACGGGGAGGTGATCGCACCGCCCGGCGCGGTCGCCGATGCCAATTCGATCAACGGCCACGAGTACAGCATCCCGAACCGAGACGACCTGCAGTACACCTGCGTGTTCCCATTGATCCAGCCACGGGACTGCACCGACACGACCCAGGTGGCCTGTGACTGCCCCATCGCGGACAATGACAATCCCTTGTGCCAGGACGAGAGCGACCAATTCGGCACGACCCAGTTCCGCGCCAAGGCCTATCCAGGCGTCCGCTACCTGCAGGTGGTCAAAGCGCGGGGTCCGCAGGGTGTCGCTGGTTCGATTTGCCCAGCTCAGGTGAACGATCAGCAGGATCTCGACTTCGGGTACATCCCGCTGGTGAGGACTCTCATCGAGGCAATCGCCCCGACGCTGAACAACTGACCTACCAGGGGCGCAGGGGCGCGCTACATCACGCTAGCGGTCTTCCCAGGCTCGCGCTTGGGCTAGCGGCATGCGAACATTGATGGTTGGAGACCGTCATGAACAAGACCGCTATCTTGGCCTGTTTGTTAACCGTAGCCGCCGCTCCCGCGGTCACCGGGCTGGCCTGCTCGGGAGAGGAGGATGGAACGACCATCCCTGGCACCGGCGGAAACGGGGGCACTGGAGGGACTGGAACCGCCGGCGAGGGTCAAGGCGGCAACTTGTTCCCTGACGGCGGCTGCTCACCAGGGCAAGCCTGTGGCGATGGTGGCATCTGTTCTGACGATGGGGAATGTTGCTCCACAGAGAGCTTCTGCGGCGGTGATTGCTGCGTCGACACCGAAATCTGTGCGTTCCAGCAATGCGTGACTCCTGGTGACGAGTGCGTGGACGCAACTGACTGCGGACCGGACGAGTACTGCGACTACGCCCTCGGAGAGACCCAGGGCGGCACCGGCGGTGGTGGCGGCGCCTGCCAGGGTGGCATCGTGTTCCAGACCGGCAAATGCCTCCCCAAACCACCGCAATGCAACGGCCAGGACCCGGGCGATCCGCCCACCTGCCTCGAGTCCTGCGAGTACCATCCGCCGATCGGCGAGTTCAGCCCGGAGCTCAAGTTTGCTTGGGGCAGCGTCAGCAGCACCAATCACGACGTGATGATGGCGCCTATCGTCACTCAGCTTGATGATGACAATTGCGACGGCGACATCGATGAGCGCGACCTGCCGGACATCGTGTTCTTCACCTTCGCTGGCACGGACTACAACAACAACAACGGCAGCTCAGCGACGCTCAGGGCGATCTCCATCATCGACAACACGGTGGTCAACAAGTGGAACACCGTCACGGTCGGCGACATGCCTGGTCGGTCCATCGCTTCCGGCGACATCCACCCGAGCCCAGGCAACGAGATCGTGGTGTGCACCACCAGCGGCCAGGTGCGGGCCTACGATGCCAGCGGCACTCAGCTGTGGGTCAGCAACCCCATCGGCACCAGTTGCGTCATGCCGTCCATCGCTGACATGGACCAAGACGGCGACGCCGAGATCATCGTTCGCTCTCAGATCCTCGAGGGCGACACCGGAGCGGTCCAGGCCACGCTCACCCCGGCGAACAGCCGCAACGTGGTGGTCAGCGACGTCAACGGAGACGGTCAGCTCAACGTGGTCACGCCGACGGCCGTCTATGACGCCGCCGGCAACCTGCTCATCGATGTGGGCATCAATGGCACCCACGCCGCGGTGGGCGATCTGGACAACGACGGCATCCCCGAGATCGTGTCCATTTACAGCAACGATCATTCGGCTTCGGTGTGGCACCTGGATCCCAACGAGCCGAGTGGCTTCGAGATCCTGCGCCAAGGGGTGGACATCAACGGCACCATCAGCCCGAACCCTTGCTGCGTGATCAATCCCAATTCAGCGGGCTGCACCAGAGGTGGTGGCCCACCAACCATCGCGGACTTCAACGGTGACGGTTTCCCCGACGTCGCCCTGGCCGGCGGCATCGGCTACGCCCTCTTCGATGGCCAGAAGCTGATGGACTCGAACGTGCCCGACAACCAGACCATGGCCTGGTTGAAGCAGACCCAGGACTGCTCGTCAGCCCAGACCGGCAGCAGCGTCTTCGATTTTGACGGCGACGGAAACGCCGAGGTCGTCTACGCCGACGAGGTCACGTTGCACATCTACGATGGCGTCACCGGCGATGACGTCTGGTCCACTTGCAACACCTCGGGCACCCTCTATGAGTATCCCCTGGTGGCCGATGTGGACAGCGATGGTCAGGCCGATCTGATCGTGGCCTCCAACCGCTACTCGAGCCTCAACTGCAGCGGGACCAAGACCACCGGTATCCGCATCTTCGGTGACACTCAGGGCAAGTGGGTGCGGACCCGTCGGATTTGGAACCAGCACGCCTACCACGTCACCAACGTCAACGAGGACGGCACCATCCCCCAGGTCGAAGCAGCCAACTACCTCGACCCGAAGCTGAACAACTTCCGCCAGAACGTGCAGCCGCTAGGCGAGTTCTCGGCGCCGGATCTGGTGGTCTCGGTGTTTCCCAGCTGTCTGTCCGAGTACACCATCGTGGCCCGGGTACGGAACATCGGTGAGGCGTCGGTACCCCCAGGCGTGGTGGTCGGGTTCTACGAAGGCGATCCGAGCAGCGGCGGCACCAAGCTCGGTGAGGCCTTAACCACTCAGACCCTCTACTCCCTCGGCTCGGAGGACGTAGCCTTCGTTCCCACGACCCAACCCGTCGAGCTGCTCTTCGCCGTGGTCGACGACGGCAGCCCACCCCATTCCTGGCACGAGTGTCGAGACGACAACAACGTGTCTGAGGGCGCCGACCCAAGCTGTGGCCCGAGCTAGCGCCGGCCCACCGGGTCGTGCGCGAAGCCACTGTGCCCCGCTGCGACCACCCAAGGCCTG
>JAUVCD010000284.1 GCA_030590865.1 Myxococcales bacterium
CGTGTCAGCTCTGTGGTCCGTTGGCCGCCGGTGGTCGGCAGGTGCGAAGGCTGGGGCCTAGCGGCTGGCAAGACGAGCATGACGGTGGATACTAACAGGGTCGATGCCACGTGGTTGAGCGCCACGTCGGGTCGTGCGAACCTTGGCCTTAGCGATGGGGAAGCGGCGGATGGAGATGGGTAGGGTCCTTGGGGCTGTGAGCCTGTCGGTGGCTCTTGCGGCTTGTGGTGGCGCGGAGCTGATCCCCCGGGCCGCGGCGCCTGGGGCGCCCACTCAGGGGCTGACGAAGTGCTCGATTGCCGCAAGTCACGGCAATCCCCTCGTCACCGAGTGGCCTGCCTCTGAGAAGGCGAACTTGGAGGTGCGCTTGCGGGAGGGCGCCGTGGCGGTGGCCTACTCGGGTTGCGACATGCGGATTGTGCCCGAGTGCCGTGCTGGTGGCGGTTACCAGTGGCTGCGGACGACCGTGGCTACCGACATCATCGAGATCCGCAATCAAGACGAGCTCTACGCCAAGCTGCCCATCGGTGCCGTGTCTCTGGAGGGCGAGCTGCGTTCGTCGGGCAAGCTGGCCATGCAGACGACTGTGGCAGGTCAGGTGCGGCTCACCGGTATCGCCGTCGATGCCGTGCCCGAGACGCCAGAGTGCACTCGAGCAACCCATCTGCTCAGCTCGATGAGCATTGGGGCGTTCAAGCTGCGTACCGGCGGCAAGCTCGAGGCAGGTGCCGGGGTCAACACGCCAGTGGGCGGCGCTGGCGTTGGGACCGAGAGTAGTGAGCGGCTCTTGCGCGAGGCGGGACAGATGGAGCGCTGCAGTGAGTCGACCGATCAGGCGGCGCACCCTGACTGTCGCTCGCCTATCCAGATGTTTCTCACGCCGCTGCCCTGGAGCCGAACCCAACAAGTGCCTCAGGGGACCAAGCGGGTCGACTTCGTGAGCGGTAGTGGCCGCATCGAGTGGGAAGTTTTTGCTGGGGGTCGCCCGCTCTGCACCACGCCCTGTACCCGTGACGTGTCGGCCTATACCGCTTTTGCGATGCGCGAATCGGACGAGAGCGTGAGCCGACCCTGGCCGGAGATCGACGTGCCAGCTCTGGGTGGCCAAAGCAGCGCACCCCATCTGGAGGTGCGAGCCCAGCCAACATCGATGGGCTTGGTCGTTACCGGCATGACCTTCACGAGTCTGGCGGGCATTGCGGTGGTTGCGGGCATACCGCTGACGGCGGTCGGGTTCGCCAAGAGTGACGAGCCGATGCGCAATGCCGGGCTGATCACCGGTAGTATCGGCATCGGCGTGTTGATTCCTGCCATTTGGATGATGGCGGCAGGGCGGTCCTACCCAGAGATCCACGAGCGGGGCGGTCTCACGGTGGGGCCCGGGTTCCTCCGAGGGAGCTTCTGAGCCATGAGCACGAGCCATCTAGGGGTTGCAGAGGCGGCGCTGGCGGTAGCGGTATTGGCCTTGGCTGGCGGCTGCGGGTTCGATCCGGTACCGCGCGCTCAGGCTCCGGAGCTCGACACCGGTCAGGCCAAATGCCAAGTGGCCAGCGGCAACGCCAATCCACTGGTGACCGAGTGGCCGGCCTCTGAGAAAGCCAACCTGGAGCTGCGGCTGCGTGAGGGCGGCGTCGCGGTGGCCTATGCGGGGTGCGAGCTGCGGCTCATTCCGGACTGCCACCTAGGTGGCTACTATTTCTGGCAGCGCACCACGGTGGCTAGCGACGCCTTCGAGGTGCGTAGCGCCGACGATCTCTACGCCAAGCTGCCGCTCGGCGCGGTGTCCCTGGAAGGTGAGCTGAATCGCTCAGGTCGGCTGGCGATGCGCACCACCGTCTCCGGGCAGCTGCGGCTCACCGCGGTGGCCGCTGTGCCTCAGGGGCAGGGGTGTGGCGCGGCCACTCATGTGGTTTCAGCTATGAGCGTCGGGGCCTTCACGCTGCGCTCGGGGGGCGCGCTGGGCGTCCGGGCAGGTGCCGACACGCCGGTCGGCGGCATCGGGGCTGGGACGGAAAGCCAAGAATCGATGGTCCGCGAGGCTGGCGACCCCGACCGTTGCCAGGGGGCGACGGCGCAAGGCGCCCACCCCGAGTGTGCGTCGCCCATTCAGCTGTTTCTCGTCCCTTTGGCGTCGCTGGCCTACGCCGCTGCTGCCCCCCCACCGGTGGCGCCCCCCGCGACCGCGGCGCCGCCTCCACCGGTGGCCACGGTGGCGCCTCCACCGGTGGCCACGGCGCCGCCTTCACCGGTGGCCACGACGCCCCCACCGCTGCCCACGACCACGGCACCACCCCCGCCGGTGGCTACGGTGCCCCCGCCACCTACGGCCACGCCCACCCCGCCAGCCACCGCGCCGCCCAGCGCGCCCCCGCCGGCGTCCACCGCTGGGTCCTGGTTGCCGCCTGCACCTGCCGGCCCCCTGGGGCCAGGTCTGGCGGCCGGCGCGGGCAGCGCCGCACCGGCGGATGACGTCGCCAGGCTGGTCGTCAACGTGTCGAGCGCCGAGCCCGACGCGACCTTCTCGGTCAGCGCTGGAGGCGAAGCCTTGTGCACCACCCCGTGCAGCACGTCGGTGCGGATCGACGACCTGGTGGCGATCCAGGAGCTCGGGAAGAAGAACAGCAAGGCGATGACGATCAAGGGTCTCCGCGATTATGGCGTCGCCGGGGCGGTGGACGTGACCGCCCACCCGCGCGCTACCGGCCGTTTCATCGGCGGAGTTCTGCTCGCCGCCGGCGGTGGCATGGGGTTGCTCGGAGGGGTCATCGCGCTGGCTTTGGGATCCTCGAGGGACAGCGTGGGCGCTCAAGTGGCCGGCGGAATTGCGCTTGCCGCCGGCGTCGGGATGATCGTTCCAGGGATCCTCCTGGTCGTCGGCTTCAAGGAACACCTCGAGGTCAGCCCAGCCCAGGGAGTCGATCTATCCTTTGGGCCGGGCTATCTCCACGGCCGCTTTTGAGCGACCCCGCCACCGTGGCTGGTCCGGCGCGTCAGGCCGCTACTTGGAGCAGACGCCGTCCTTGGCTTTGCACTGCTTCATGGTGAGGCACAGCGCCGAGATACGACAGTCTTTGTCCTTGAGGGCAATACACTTGCCGTCCTTCTCAGAGCACAGGCCCCCTTGCCGGCAATTGCCCGAGTGTTCGCAGTCGTCATCGCTGCCAGCGGTGCACTTGCCGTCTACTAGGGAGCAGCGACCATCGACCAGACAGGCGTCGCGCTTCTTGCAGGCCTCCGCGGTGGCCACGCATTCGCCGCTGTTGGCGGCGCACTGGCCATCATCAACACAGGCTTTCGAGGGCGTGCAGTCCTCGGTGGTGGCGGCAACACATTTGCCATCCGCCGGTGAGCAGCGTCCCGCCCGTAAGCACACGCTCACCTTGTCGCCCGTCGCCCGGGCGCAGTGCTGTCGGGATAGGGCGACGCAACTGCCGCCTTGCATGACGCAGAGTCCGTCGGCATCGCACGTTTTGCGGCACTTGGGGTCGAAGAACTTCTTCAGATCGATGCAGGTTCCCTCGTGGGCGGTGCAGAAGCCCTTCTTCGTGCAGCCGTCCGAGGGTTTGCAGTCGCCATCGGAGAGCGCCACGCAGGCGCCATCCTTGGCCTTGCAGTGGCCACTGATCCCGCAATCGCGAGCGCCTTTGCAGTCCTCGTCACTGCCTGCCACGCAGGCCTTGTCCGGTCCTCGGGTGCACAAGCCCTCGAGCTGACAGTCTTGGGCCTGCTTGCAGATGCGGTTTTCATCGCAGCCAAGGACGCCGCTGGTGAGCACCAGCAGAGTCGCCCCAAAGAGCCAAGTGCCACGTCGGTGGTATTTCATGCTGCTCCCCCTTCTCGGAGGCCTTCTAACCCAGCGGTCAGGGCGCACCAAATCCTGTGGGGCCGCCTGGCGGGCGGTGGCCAGCGGGGCCGTGCGGTCGCAGCAAAACCGGCTGCCACAGGACCATGCTAAGTATACTGAGTGTATTAGTATACATTCAGTATATTGAGATACTCAGCCGGCGGCGGCGGCCGCCGAGCCGCCGCCGCCGGCTGAGCCGTCGCAGGGACTAGCGGCGGTTGGGGCTCATCATTGCGGTGCAGCGGTCTTTGACTGGGGCACCGCCAGCGCCACGGCGCCACCTATCGTGGCGGTCAACAGCAGCATCGTGGTGACCAACAGGCCCACCGCCACGGCGGCGTCGGGGGGCGCTCCCGATAGCGTTTGTAGCACCACCGCGAAGAGCACCTCCCGCAAACCCAAGCCCGACGGCGTGATCATCACCAGGTCAGCAAGGAACAAGACCGGTGACAGCACCATTAGCTGGGTGACGGTGAGCTCCACCCCGATGGCCTCAACCGCCAGGGCGTAAACCGCCAACTGGCACCCTGTCTCGGCGATGGTCCAACCCAGCACGCCGGGGTCTGCGATGAGCAAGTGTGGGGGGTGCTGTCGTGGCCACCACCGCAGCGCTGCGAGCAGCGCTCCCCATGCCTACCGCAGCGATCCACAGAAAGGTTGGGGACGGCTGACTCGCCAAGATCAGACCGATGGCACCGGCGGCGCCGATGAGCGAGGCATGCAAGGCTGTCTCCACCACCACCGACTCGCTGGCCCAGAGTACTTGCCGGCGGTTGCCGGCGACCGCCCATACCTTCAGCGGTTCGGACACGGGCAACAGCAGGTTGCCGATCATGCCGATGAGCTGGATGCGCAGCAGGAAGGTCCAAGGCCGCTGGACTAGACCTGCAGGCTCGATCATGCGGGCCCACTTGAGGATGCGAAAGACCCGTTGGGCGAAATGGACCGTCGCGCCCAGTCCGAGCATCACGGCCACCTTCCGGTCGAGCAGCAGCTCGAGGCTGTCGCGCCCGAACAACCCGATCACGGCGGCGACGATGCCGAGGCCGAGCGCCAAGCGCAGCAGGCCTTTGGTCCAGCCACCGGAGGTGAAGCGTTCCAGTGGGTTGGGTGGCGCTGCCGCGGAGTCATCTGTGGCGGTAGGCTGGCTCACGATCAGGCGCCGTAGCCTGCTCCATGGCTCGAGGGAGAGCGAGCACCAAGGGATACGGCACCTCGGGGATCTACATCGTGACCAATCGGGTCGAGAACATCGTCATTCAGAACAACATCGTGATGCTCGATCCCGAACGGGTCGTCGGGCTCATTACGGCGGGCCATTCGTCAGCGGTCGCGGAGCTGACCGTGAATCACAACTTGGTCTTCGGCCCCACCGAGTGCTCCAACGATTACCCCAATTGCGTCGAGGTGTCGGGCGGGCCTGAGAATCTGTCGGCCGATCCCCGGTTCGTGGATGCCGCCGGCGGCGATCTGACCCTGTTGGCCGACTCGCCGGCGATCGACCAAGGCGTGGCCATCGCTGGCTTGGTGGACGATTTCGACGGCCTCGCCCGTCCCCAAGGTGCGGGTGTGGATCTCGGTGCCTACGAGCACAGCCCGTAAGCTACAATGGCCGAGGAGATCAGCGATGAGCAGTGACGACGGGGACAGCGGGCCGGGGCTGACGATCGTAGGTGGGCAGCCGCGGCGAAACCGGGTGGTTCCCGGTGGCGAGGACCTCGACGTGCCGATGAGCCTGGAGACCCTGCTCTACCAAGCCGCCCGGGACGAGGAGCTCAAGCGCCGGCTGCTCGGTGACCGCGCCGCGGCCATTTCCGCCTTGGGCGTTTCGCTCAGACCATCGGAGCAAGCGACGCTCGAGGTCATCTCCAACGAAGCGCTCGAAGGGATGATCGATCACATCGTGCCGGACAACCCCCTTGGTCGGCAGCGCATGACCAAGGTGGCTGCCGCCGTCACGTCTTTGGCGGCCCGCTCTGGCGGCAGCGGCGGCGGTGGCGGCAGCGGCGGCGGCTGATCCTCCACGCGATCGAGCTCGAGGCCGCGGTCGAGCTCCAGTTCGAGTTCGAGCTCGAGCTTCGAGCCCCCGAGATTCGAGAATCGAGCCCGAGCCCCGCGACGCCAGCCAGCCGTTATACTGGCGATGCAATGGACCATCTCAGCCAGCGCTCACCGGCGGGCACTACCATGGCTCGTGGGGGCGCACGCCGTCCTGACCGCCCGCCTGCAGCCTACCGTCCTGACGGGCCTGCCTGGCTACCGACGCTGCTCGCCCTGAGCCTCTTGGCCAGCAGCAGCGTCCTGCTCGGTTGCTCGGGTGACGAATGGGTGGGCCAAACCGCCATCCCGCCACCCTTGCCTGTGGACGAGGTGGGCGCCTGGGACGCCACCCCACAGACCTTTGCGACGACCTTCTACGTCCGCCCCCCGGGGGAGCAATATGGCTCTGATGATGGCAGCTCGTGGACCAATGCCTTCAGCGATCTGCCTGCCGCGCTCCAACGAGGCGCCCAATACTACGTGGCTGCTGGCGAGTACGACGAGGCCGAGCCAGACGGCGAAGCCTATGTCGATCACACCTTCGAGGACCCCGAGGACGGCGAGCAATTCATCGGCATCTTCAAGGCCACCGAGCAAGATCACGGCAGCGAGGACGGGTGGGATTCGCTGTTCGCCGAGGGACCGGCCCGGTTCGGTCCCTTCGCTTTCGTGACCGGCCGCTACATCATCGATGGCCAAACGGGTGAGGCTGCAACGGGCCACGGCATTCACGTCGCCGTCAAACCCGAGGCCTGCCCCAGCTCTCACTCATTGACCCTCTATTTCAACTGGAATGCCCAGTCCCATTTCATCGGCCTGCACCATCTGGACATCAGCCATTGCGGCGGGGTGGGGGATCCCGAAGGTCCCGCCCAGGACGCCATCTACGGCTATCACACCGATGATTCAGAGGTGTCCAATGTCACCATCAAGCATTGCTACGTCCACGACACCAAGCGGGTGCTGACCTTCATTCTCGGCTGGACCAACGTGCTGATCGAAGACTCGTATTACGAGCGGAGCGGGCAGCACCACGAGTCGAGCTCGCTGGCCATGCGGGACGCTGAGAACGTGGTAGTGCGTCGCAACGTCTTCAAAGACGCCATCAACGTCTACGTTTCATTGCAGACGGTGCGGCACGTGCACCTCTATTCGAACGTCTTCGTCGGCACCATCGACGGCTGGGACATCTGGAACTCGATTCACAGCAGTGAGCCGCTGACCAACGTGTTCATCTACGGCAACACCTTCTACAACCTCACCGGCTTGAGCACTGGGCTGCGGTTCTCGGGCACGACCACCAATCTTCAGGTCTTCAACAACATCTGGGCCCACAATCGCACCAACCAGATCCCCATGGCCGGCGACCACGACTTCAACGCCTTCTGGGACAACTGGCGGGTCGACACCGATCCTCATCAGGATCTGAACGAGCAAGTCGACGAGCCCAACGCCCAGGTGCTCGACGCCGATCCCTTCGTGGATGGTGAAGCGCTGGACTTTCACCTGACCATCCCGACCGATCCGGGCGCCACGCTGCCAGCCCCCTACGACTTGGACCACGACGGCCTGCGACATGGACAGGATGGGGTCTGGGATCGGGGCGCCTTCGAGCGCTCGACCCCGTGAAACGACTCGTTCGAGCGCTCGAAAGCGAGGCCTAGCTCAGCGGTTGGGATGAGTCATCAGCTCCTCGTAGGCCAGCTGATCGGCGTGCATGCGTTGAAAGACCCGGTGTTTCGCTTGGTGGTAGCGCGCCGTGTCCCCGCCCGCCGGAGCGATGGACTGTCCGGCGGCACTGAGCGCCCCCATGGCCTCGGTGACCGAGCCGAAGTCGCCCGAGGCGGCTGCGCCGAGAATGGCCGCGCCGAGCAGCACCGCCTCGGGCTCTTGCGGAAGGACGATTTGGCAGCCGGTGGCGTCGGCATGCTCCCGCAGAAAGACCGGGTTCTTGGTGCCCCCACCGCACAAGTAGAGCGTGTCGATGTCGAACCCCTGGGCGTTGAGCGCAGCGATGATGTGGCGGGTTCCGTGGGCGATGGCCTGGATGGTTGCCAGGTAGAGCACCGCCAGATCGTCGGCCGTACCCGAGAGCTTCAGACCTGACACCATGCCTCGGAGTGTTGGATCCGCCCGGGGTGAGCGGTTGCCATGGAAGTAGGGCAGCACGTGAAGCTGCTCGGTCAGCTTGGCCGCGAATGGCTCGTCGGCCGCGAGCACCGTGAGTCGCTCGTTGAGCAGCTGGTAAATCGTCTTGCCCTGGCTTTGGGCCTGCTGACCGAGCTCGGCGGCTGCTTGATGTCCGAATACGACGTGGTCGATCAGCGAGCCGGTGGCGGACTGGCCGCCCTCGCTCAGCCACATCCCGGGAATCATCGCCGAGAAGTAGGGGCCCCACACCCCGGGCACGAAGGTCGGTCCCGGCGAGGCCGCCATGTGACAGCTCGAGGTGCCGCCGATCAGCGCCAGCCGATGACGCAGCTGCTCGGCCGCCTGACCTGGGTCGGCATCGAGCCCGGCACCGAGCAGCCCCACCCCGCCCGCGTGAGCGTCGATGATGGACACGCCCACCGCCGTGCCCGCGTTGAGGCCGAGCTCCCGGGCGGACAGCTCACTGAGCCCTTGGCCCAGCGGCTCACCCATGGGTCGCACCCGGGTGCCAATGCGCCGGTAGCCTTCGTCGACCAGCTCGCCGAGGCCAATCTGCCGCCAGAACGAATCATCCCAACGCCCCAAGCTGCCCTCGGCTGATGGCTCTTCGTGTCCCTGATAGGTCCACTTGCACACCGTCGAACAGAGCGATCGAGTCTCATCGCAGGTCGCTCGATAAGTGAGAAAATCAGGCAGGTCGTAGAACCGTCGCGCCCGGGTCCAGCTCTCGGGCATGCGCTCCCGTAGCCACAGGAGCTTGGGCGCCTCCATCTCTGGCGAGATGGTGCCGCCCACGTACTTCAACACCTCGTGACCGGTGGCGTTGATCCGGTCCGCCTGATCGATGGCCCGGTGATCCATCCACACGATGACGTTCTGGTCATCCCGCCCGTCGGGACTGACCGACACCGGCCGGTGATCGTCGTCCACCGCCACCAATGAGCAGGTGGCATCGAAGCCCACCCCGCGCACTTGCTCGGGCCCCGCCCCCGCGGCGGCCATCGCGGCGGCCACGGCAGCGCAGCAACTGTCCCAGATGTCCGCTGATGATTGCTCTACGAAATCGGCCTGGGGTCGCCAGCTGCGGATCTCCCGCACGCCCATGCCAACCATCTTGCCCTGGGTGTCGAACAGCCCGGCCCGGGCGCTGCCGGTGCCCACGTCCACGCCGAGGTAGAGCCCATCGGTCTGCGTCATCCTAGGTCGTCGCTCCTGTTGCCTTGCCGAGCACGCGCACCTTGAAACCCAGCGTCTGGCTCAGCGCGATCATCTCGCCGAAGATGTCGCCGTACGCCACCGCCACGTGGTTGCTCAAATAGTGAGCCATCAGGGTGTCTCGCCGGACTCCCAAGTCGGTGACCATGAGCGGCCACTGCCGGGTCGTGCCGTCCCACCAGGCATCACGCTGGGCAGGCGGCAAGGCCACGACCTCACCGCGGCCGACATCCATCCACAGCTCGTCATTCTTCAGATAGGCCCGCGACCAGGTCACCGCGCCCGGCAAGCTCTCGCCGGCAAAGGTGCCGCCCGGCACCGGGAAGTAGCCCGCCGGCTGTCGGTACGAGTGCACGCCTTTCAGTGTGGTCAGGTCGTGGTTGAAGGCATAGGCCGAACAGGAACCCGAGTTGAGCAGCACCCACAGAAAGCGTCCCTCATGCTCGCCACCCCAGCGCACGTCGTGGAACATCACCGCCGGCGCCAAGCCCTTGGCCGCGAGCAACCGCTTCATCAGCTCCATGGGGACCAGGTTGCCTTGATCGGCCTCGGTGGCCGTGACGATGGCCTCACCGTTGGACTCAGGACGACAGGCCGAGTTGAGCAGGCCCTCGGCAAAGTCGGAAGGCGGGCGCAGCGGCACCAACCCGAGCTGATACTGCCAGCCCACGCAGTCGCATTTGAACTCGTTCACTAGATCGAGCACCGCCAGGTAGTCGCGCAGCTGCTCCCGGGTCGCCTCTTCGTCGAAGTCCTCTGCCTGCGCTTCCCCGTAATGGAAGGTCACCCCGTGGTCTTTCACGAAAGCCAAAGCCGCGGCGATACGCTCATCGTCGATTCTCTTGCCCCGGTCGATGATCCACGCCTGGTCGACCTTGTGTTCGGAAAATCCGATGGACGCCAGTCGCCGAGGCCCGAAGTAGCCGTTGATCATACCCATCGACGTGTCGCCGAGCATCAGCGCCAGCACCCGGCGTCGCTTGATGCTCGCGGCCACCTGGGCGGCCAAGCGCGCCGCCGATTCGGCGATCGGTGCGGCATAGGCCAGCTCGTCGTCCGGGTAGGCGATCCGACCGCTGTCGCACCATTGCTCCAGCCGAGCCATGAAGGTCTCGTCGGCCGTCCAGTCCGCCGCCTCGGTCCACACCCGGGAAAACGACCGCCCCACGCTCTCGAGACAAGCACCGGTGTTGAGCAAGCCCACCAAGCCCGGCCAGGTGCCGGAGAAGTTGCTCGCCAACAGCAGGGGGTTGTCCTTACCCACCACGCCGTCGACGGTGTGAGGTCCGTAGAGCCAATGGACGCAAACCCCAATCATCGGATCGGTAATGGGACCGAGCTTTTCGATGGCTTCGTGGGGACGGGTCAGAAAGCCCTCCACGCGATAGTGACGCCTTCCGAGCTTGTCGAGCGCAGCCTCGAGCTGAGCGGTGGCCTGAGCCACGTTGGGTTCGGCCAGCCGGTTGGGCAGCTCGCGGTAGTCACCAGGCCAGAAGATGGCGATGGGCGTGGACATGGCAGGATCTCCTCGTGGGCCGGGATGGTGCCGGCGCTAGCGGCGGCGATCAACCTTGCACGGCTTGGGCCAGCAGGAGATGGGGGGCGGCACCGGGGCCGCGAGCTCCCGAACGCCGCACCGGCTCGAGCTCAACCGGGGACTCGAGATCGAACTCGAGGCTCGTGCTCGGCGGCTCGAATCTCGTGGGCTCGACGCTGGTGCTCGGCGGCTCGACGCTCGGGAGCCGAGCCTCGTGCCTTGATCTGCTCCCCCCCTTCCGCCCCGCGCTCGGACTCGCGCGCGACCCCGCTTCCCTCACGCTTCTGAGCTCTCGATGCTCGCGGCTCGAGGAGCTCGCGGCTCGACAAGCTCGACAAGCTCGATGCTCGCGGCTCGATGGGCTCGATTCTCGGGACACTCGATTCTCGAGACAGCACAGGTCGTGCTCACTGGAGCTTCGGGGCCTCCATCGGTCGCCGGGTTTGCTGCGAGGGCGACTGAACGCTGTGGGCGAGGTCGCCTTCTCGCAAACCCGGCGACCGATGGAGGCCAGAT
>JAUVCD010000274.1 GCA_030590865.1 Myxococcales bacterium
AATTCGGTGCAAGTGGACTCTGCCGGGCTGCAGCGTGCCCTGGAGCGCAACGGAGAGCGCGAGGTTGAGCGCACCGGCGAGCGCTACGAATTCTTGCGCTGGGGCCAGGAGGCCTTTGATAACTTCCGGGTAGTGCCTCCGGCCACAGGTATTGTGCATCAGGTCAATCTGGAGTATCTGGCGGATGTGGTGCAGGAGCGTGACGGCGTCCTGCTGCCGGACAGCCTGGTGGGCACGGACAGCCACACCACTATGATCAACGGATTGGGCGTGGTTGGCTGGGGCGTTGGCGGGATAGAGGCCGAGGCGGTCATGCTGGGTCAGCCCTACTTCATGCCCCTGCCCGAGGTCATTGGGATGAAGCTCAGCGGTCGCTTGCCGGTTGGGGCGACGGCCACCGATCTCGTGTTGATGGTGACCGAGCGGCTTCGCGACTTCGGCGTGGTGGGCCGCTTCGTGGAGTTTTACGGACCCGGTCTGACCAGCTTGGCGCTGGCCGATCGGGCCACGATCGCCAACATGGCCCCCGAGTATGGGGCCACCATGGGGTTCTTCCCAGTAGACGAAGCGACCTTGGCGTTCCTCGAAGCCACCGGCCGGCCCGCTCAGCTGGTCGAGCGGGTGAGGCGCTACTGCCAGGCCCAGCAACTGCTCTACACACCGGCGACAGACAAGCCTGACTACACCGCCACGGTGGAGCTGGACCTCGGCGCCGTGGTGCCCTCTGTTGCCGGCCCTCGACGACCTCAGGATCGAGTGGCAGTGACTGACGTGAAGCAGTCCTTCGCAGACGCGGTGCCCCAGCTCATCCCAGCAGGCGCCAAGCGTGGAGCCACCACCGTCGAGCCGCCGACGGACGACCGGCTCGGCGATGGGTCAGTCGTCATTGCGGCGATCACCAGCTGCACCAACACGTCCAATCCGTCAGTGATGGTGGGAGCCGGACTACTCGCTCGTAACGCCGTGGCCAAAGGACTGAGCGCCAAGCCATGGGTGAAGACCAGCCTGGCACCAGGCTCGAAGGTGGTCACCGAATATTTGAACGCCGCCGGGCTGATGGCCCCGCTCGAGGGCCTCGGTTTTCACGGGGTCGGCTACGGTTGCACCACCTGTATCGGCAACAGCGGGCCACTGGCCCAGCCCATTGCTGAGGCCATCACCGACCGCGAGCTGGTCGTGGCTGCGGTCCTGTCGGGCAACCGGAACTTCGAGGCTCGCATCCATCCCCTGGTGCGAGCCACCTACCTCGCATCGCCCCCATTGGTGGTCGCCTATGCCATCGCGGGCCGCATCGACCTCGACTTCGACACCGAGCCCTTGGGCACCGACTCGGATGGCACGCCCGTCTACCTCCGGGACATCTGGCCTGACGCCACCGAGATCGCAGAAACCGTCGCGCAGGCGCTAGGACCAGAGCTCTACGCCGAGAGCTACGCCACGGTGTTCGAAGGTGATGCGCGCTGGAACGCGCTACCACTGGCCAAGGCACAAGGCGGTCGCTTCGACTGGGATCGGGAGTCGACCTATATTGCCGAGCCGCCCTTTTTTACGGCCCTGGCTGCCGAGCCTGCCCGGGTCACCGACATCCTCGGAGCGCAGGTGCTGTTGTGGCTCGGCCACACGGTCACCACCGACCACATTTCCCCGGCTGGCGCCATCGGGGTGGACAGCCCCGCCGGCCGCTGGCTGCTCGATCACACCGTCACGGCCGCCAACTTCAACACCTTCGGCTCCCGACGAGGACACCACGAGGTGATGATGCGTGGCACCTTCGCCAACATCCGTATCAAGAACAAGCTCGCCCCGAACACCGAGGGCGGGGTGACCGTCCACCACTCATCCGGCAAGCGGCTGAGTATCTACGACGCCGCCATGGCGTACCAATCCGAGAGCACTCCCCTGCTGGTCATTGCAGGTAAGGAATACGGTACTGGAAGCTCACGGGACTGGGCCGCCAAGGGCACGGCGCTGCTCGGCGTCAAAGCAGTCATCGCCGAGAGCTACGAGCGGATCCACCGGAGCAATCTGGTGGGCATGGGCGTCATGCCCCTTCAGTTCCAGCCCGGCGCGGGCGCCGATTCGCTGGGACTGACGGGCACCGAGACCTTCGACATCACCGGCATCGCAGCAGCGGATCTCACCGCAGGCGGCACCGCTCACATCAAAGCGACTCGAGCCGACGGCAGCGTGCTGCAGTTCACCGCACTGGTCCGCCTCGATACGGCAATCGAGGTGCAATACTATCGCCACGGCGGCATCTTGCCTTACGTCATCCGGCAACTCAGCCGCAGGAGCGACTAGACCCCCATGACCGCCCCATCTCGCATCGAAAAGGACAGCCTCGGCGAAATTCGAGTGCCCGCCGATGCCCTCTATGGCGCCCAGACTCAGCGTGCCGTCGACAACTTCCCCATCAGCGGGCTCCGGTTGCCGCGCCAGCTCATCCGAGCGTTAGGGTTGGTCAAAGCCGCCTGCGCCCGGTGCAACGGGGACCTCAAACTGCTGCCGTCGGAGCCGGCTGCAGCGATCGTGGCTGCAGCCGAGCAAGTCGCTGAGGGAAAGCACGACCACCATTTCCCGGTCGATGTGTTTCAAACCGGCTCGGGCACTAGCTCAAATATGAATGCCAACGAGGTCATCGCTCGTCTCGCCGGCCCAGCCGTTCACCCGAACGACCACGTCAACCTGGGGCAAAGCTCGAACGATCTGTTCCCCACGGCCATTGCAGTGGGCGCCTGTCTCGCCCTGAGCGAGCAGCTCTTGCCGGCCCTCGACCACCTGGCCGCCACCATCGAGCGGCGAGCCGACGAGCTGAGCTCGGTGGTCAAGACCGGTCGCACCCACCTGATGGACGCCATGCCACTGACCTTGGGCCAAGAGCTGTCCGGCTGGGCGAGCCAGGTTCGCGGCGCCAGCACCCGCATCGCCGACGCCATGGAGCACCTCAGCGCCTTGCCTATCGGCGGCACCGCCGTGGGCACAGGCATCAACACCCATCCCTCATTTGGTGCCGGCGTCTGCCAGAGCCTCAGCGTGGCCACCGGGCTCACCTTCCGCCTGATGGACAATCTCTTCGCCGGGCTGAGCGCGCCGGACAGCCTCGTCGAGATGAGCGGCCAGCTCAAGACGCTGGCCGTGAGCCTCATGAAGATCTCCAACGATCTGCGCTGGATGAACAGTGGCCCCGAGGCTGGCTTGGGCGAAATTGTCCTGCCGGCTCTGCAGCCAGGCAGCAGCATCATGCCTGGCAAGGTCAATCCAGTCATTCCCGAAGCCGTCGCTATGGTGGCCGCTCAGATTATCGGCAACGACCTGGCCATTACCATTGCCGGACAGTCGGGAAACTTTCAGCTCAACGTGATGTGGCCCATGAGCGCCTACAACCTGTTGCAGAGTATCGAGCTTGCCGCCACCGCGACCAGGGTGCTCGCCGACAAGGCCATTGCGGGTTTCACCGTCAATGTGGACCACCTCCGCTCCGCCGTGGACCGCAACGCAATGCTGGTTACCGCTCTCAATCCCGTCGTGGGCTACGACAGGGCCGCAGAGATCGCCAAACAGGCCCACGCCGAGAACCGTCCAGTCATCGAGATCGCCTTGGAGAAAACGGATCTGTCGCGGAAGCAACTGACCGAGCTGCTCGATCCAACCAAGCTAACCGACGGAGGCATTGGGCGTTAGCCGTCTGCATGGCTAAGTTGAAGTCGGCATGAGCGAAAACGTCCTCTTTGCCTTTGCGCTGACCGCGCTGGCAGGCCTGTCGACGGGCATCGGCAGCGCCATCGCCCTCTTCGTCAAACGGACGAACAAGCGCTTCCTGTCGGCCGCCCTGGGCCTTTCCGCGGGCGTCATGCTCTACGTCTCCTTCGTGGAACTCCTCGCCGCAGCCACCACGGCGCTCACCGCCGCCTACGGAGAAGGTCCGGGCACCTGGGCGGCGGTCGGCTCATTCTTCGGCGGGCTCATCATCGCGGCCCTCATCGACCGCATCATTCCTGCGGCGCACAACCCTCACGAGGCCCGACCGCTCGAGGCCCTGCAAGAGCCTCCCGAACAGCGCAAGCTGGCGCGGATGGGGCTGATCACGGCGGTGGCCATCGGGATCCACAACTTCCCGGAGGGCTTGGCCACCTTCGCTTCAGCCCTGAACGATCCGACCATCGGCGTCTCCATCGCCATCGCTGTCGCCATTCACAACATCCCCGAGGGCATCTCCGTCTCTGTACCGATCTATTTCGCTACCGGGAGCCGCAAGAAGGCCTTCTGGTACTCGGCGCTGTCCGGTCTCTCCGAGCCGGTGGGCGCACTGGTAGGTTACGGACTGCTGCGAGCGTTCTTCTCCGACAGCGTCGTCGGCGCGCTTCTGGGTGTGGTCGCCGGCATCATGGTGTTCATTGCCCTGGACGAGCTCTTCCCGACCGCCCGGGAATACGGCGAAGGTCACGTGGCCATTTATGGGGTGATCGCTGGGATGGCGATCATGGCGCTGAGTTTGTTGTTGCTTCAGTGAAGGGCGGCGCGAATGGACACCAAACAGGAGATCATTGCCCTCTTGCACGCCTTTCCAGGACAGGAGGAGGGTAATCTCGAGCAGCTAGACGAAGTGGCGGCAGCGGCGGTGTCGCTTCGTCAAGATGGCGAGCTCGATGCGGCCCTCTTCAGCGTATTCGAGCGCTATCCGGATGAGGATGGCTATGGTGTCTATTGGAGCATCCTCCATGGCCTCGAGGCTCGCGGCGACTACGAATCTGGACTCCTCGCTTCAGTGCGTCGCAAGCCATCGGTCTTCGCAGCTACGATGCTCAATCGACTGTGCAACACCGGACACGACACCTGCTGTGGCGTAGCCACGCTTGACCTGCTCATCGAGATCTCTAGGTCAGCAGATGCTTCCGAGGAGACGAAGCGCACGGCGGCAGGGTTTGTGGAGCTCCATTGAGAGCGGCCCTCGGTCACATCATGCGGCCTGACGGAGTAACGTCATCCGGGCAGCTCGGGAACGCCTTGTCACGCTGTTGAACGAAACCGCGCAATGCCCAGTGGTTTGGTACCAATGGTCCCCGGTCGGGCGCCGCGACCGCTCGAAGCCGAGCGATCACGTGGTGTGATGCCTCACGGCGCAGCACGGCCGCGCAGGCAGTGACCCCCGCGGCTTCGCTCGCGGGCCCCGCTAGCGGACCCAAGTGTGGATCCGACCAACCGGATGCCCACTTCGGTCCGCCGCCCGGAGTTCTTGTCGGCATCGCACAATAACCGCACCAGGAGCCGAGCGGCCTTCACAGGATGTTCAATCACCTCGCACTACCCGCAGTGCAACGCGGCCACCGGCTGGCCTAGCAGCTCAGCCGCAGGCCGTTGGCCAGACACGAAGGGCCCTGTTTGGAGAACCGGCACTCCTCTCACGGCTCACCGCGGGTCCACTCGTCCCAGTCGCGGAAGGCCAATAGGCCGGCGACCGCACAAGCCAGAGCGTGGCGCGCCTTTTCGTCCAGGCTCGCGCGCAGCCAGACGGTGCCGGCACCGTCCCTGTCGAAGAGCCCACTCACTCGCCCGCAGGCTCCGCCGCCAGCGCCCCCTGCAAGGCCCGCAGCTGGTCAGCCGTCAGCTGGTTCTGGAACTTGCTCATCGATGGGACGTTCTGCGTGGCCGCTCGGATCTCCGCCGCCGTCTTGCCTTGCAGTGAGGACCGGGAGTGGCAACGAGAGCACTCCTGCTCAATCATTGCCGTGGCCACAGCAGCGGGATCCAAAGTCGCACTGCTGCTAGCAGCCGACGACGGTTGGGACGAGCCATCGCAGCCGAGCACCACCATGGCGATGAGCACCAGCCAGGACCATAGGGCGCCAGCCGCCGGCCTGCCCAGCGTGTCAGCCGCCAGGAAACCGGCCGCGTGAGCAGCGCGCTCCGAACGGCCGGTGCTGTGCCCTGTCCTACTTGCCACCACTGCCAGCCTGCTCCTTGGCCTTCCGCGCCGTCGCCTGATCGTAGTCTTGGTAGGTCGGCCGTCGCTCTTCGAAGTAGACCCCCGCATAGCGCTGCTCACCCATGGCCAAGGCCATCGCGGCGTTGCGGTCGGTCACCAGGTGGTCTGACGGAACGGGCTTCCATCCCTGGCGGAGCTTCTCGTAAGAGATGTTCACCCGATCAAAGGTGATGCAGGGGGTCTGAATCACTACGAATGAAAACCCTGGATGACGCAGTGAGCGGAGCAGGATCTCTTTGATCTTCTCCGGATCGGCGGCGTGAGCCGCGGCCACCGAGGATGCGCCATAGGCCACGCCCAAGACCAACGGGTCCAGCGGCTGATCGGGATTGCCATAGGGATGGGTCCCGGTGATTTGTCCCGTCGGCGTGGTGGGTGATGACTGTCCTTTGGTGAGCCCGTAGATCCCATTGTCGAACAGCACGTAGGTGATATCGACGTTCCGCCGCATCGTATGAGGCAAGTGGCCGGCACCGATCCCCAGGCCAACGCCATCACCGCCGACGGCCATCACGGTCAGCTCGGGCCTGGCGATCTTGATGCCCGAGGCGATAGGCAAGGCCCGACCATGCACCGCGTGCAGGCCATAGCCGCCCATGAAGAAGGGAAAGCGGCCCGCGCAGCCAATGCCGCTGACCACCGCCAGATTGTGAATCTCGACCTCCATGGCCGCCAGGGCCTGGGTGATGCCCAGAGCGATCCCGTAGTAGCCACAGCCGGCGCACCACGTCGGCAGCGCTTCGGAGCGGTAGTCCAGCAGGCCGGAACGACTGACGGCAGCCAGATCGCGCGCCACCTTCTGATCCAACTGGGGGCCACCATCACTGGGGCGGTCACTTGAACTGTCACTTGGACTGTGGCCGCTCACTGGTCACCTCCCTGGGCGGCGCGGACGATCGCTTCGACGGGCATCGGCCCAGCGCATATCTCGGCCACCCGGCGGACCCGGCGGCCAATGGCAGCCTCGACCAGGCTGGCAAACTGACCGGCCGCGTTCATCTCCGCCACCAGCAAGACCTTGGACCGTTTGGCGAACTGGCGCAGCGCCAACTCGTTCAGCGGCCACAGCAACCGCGGGAACATGCCTCCCGCCCGTATGCCTTGCGTCTGCAATTGCTCGAGGGCCTCTTTGGCAGCACCAATGGACGATCCCCAGGACAGGATCCCCACGTCCAGCTGGTCGTCCGGACCGACCATCTCCGGTGCGGGCCATCGCTCGAGCAAGGTCGCCAGCTTGCGGAACCTCTTTGCCGTCATGCGTTGGTGGTTCGTGGCCGAGTAATTCGGCATGCCCAGCTCATTGTGCTCCAGCCCGCTGGCGGTGAAGAAGAGCCCTTCCTCACCAGGAATCGACTGGGGCGAGATACCATCATCGGTGATGGCATAACGCTGGAAAGGCTCGGGCCCAGCCACGGCGTGGACCGGCTCATGAACCCCGAACGAGGTATCCCGCACTCCGTCCCAGGCCACATCTTCGTAGCGATTGGACAGAAACAGATCGAGCAGCACGAAGACCGGCGTTTGGAGCGAATCGGCAAGCTCAAAGGCCACCTTGCAGAGCAGCCGGCATTCGGCCACGTCGGCAGGTGCCAGCACCGGCCTGGGCGAGTCGCCGCTGGCGCCCAAAATGGCCAGGTTCAGGTCCGATTGCTCGGTCTTGGTGGGCAAGCCGGTGGACGGACCGGCCCGTTGGCTGTTGATGATGACCAGCGGGATCTCAGCCATGACCGCCAGATTGAGCGCCTCGACCATCAGACTGAGCCCTGGGCCCGAGGTCGCCGTCGCGGCTCGCCGACCGGAGAACCCACCGCCAATGACGTGGCCTATCGCCGCGATCTCGTCTTCGGTCTGGACCACTACGCCGTCGTGCTTGGGAAGCTCTTT
The DNA here is from genome assembly GCA_030590865.1 of Myxococcales bacterium. Taxonomy (GTDB): domain Bacteria; phylum Myxococcota_A; class Polyangia; order Polyangiales; family Polyangiaceae; genus JAPYTK01. Next base: position 7,868 of record JAUVCD010000274.1, read on the forward strand.
GGCCAGGATCTCCATGATCTTGGTGGCCGGAGTGATCGGGTAACCGGCGTAGAGGCGTAGACCTGCATCGATGCACCCCCGGGCAGCCGCCTCGTTGCCTGAGAGGATCTCGATCTCTCGGGAGCGGGGCTGGGTGCGCCCGCCAAAGTCGATCTGATCGGCCTTGTCGAGCTGTGTCTCAGCGTAGGCGCAGCCCAGGTCGAAGGCCTTGAGATTGCCGTCGATGACTCGGGCAGCCTTGCTGGCGAAGCGTTGCGCAATCGCATCATGAAACTGCTCAGTGGGCATGCGAAAGAGCCCGGCGAGCACGCCGAGACCGACGATGTTGCGCGCCCTAGCGCTCTGAACGGCCTCGTTGGAGAGCTCGCGGAGCGGCACCCCATAGGCCACCATCCCAGGCTCGATCCAGCCGGCCACGGCTTGGTCCTCTTCGACATAGTCCGGCGGCTTGGAGTCATAGAGGATCACCCCACCTGGATTGAGCTTGCCGAGCTCAGTGATGGTGTGAGGGTCGTTCAACGACACCAGACAGTCCGTACCCGCCCCTGGGGTGAGCACCCGCCGGTCCGACACTCGGGTGTGGGCCACCGACTTGCCAAACCCCCGGATCTCGGCCGGGTAGGAGTCGAAATTCATGATGTGGTAGCCCATCAAGGCCACCGCACGATTCAGGATCATGCCCGCCGAGTTGGCACCGTCACCGGCGCTGCCGCAGAGGCTGATGGTGACGTCAATGCCGGACGGGGCCGCATCGTGATTGTCTTGGGCGCTCAAAACTGCCTCCACCACGGCGTGCACACCTTGATGCCCTCGATGCTCAGGGCCTTCTGGGGCGGCTCGTCCACCTGCTGTACCGCTCCGAGCATGTTGCTGGCGGCGCAGCGACCGAGCCGCTCGGCGTTCGGCCAGCCGATGGACACCCAGTAGTTTCGGATGTCAGGGTTGTAGACTTGGGCACAGTCGCCGGCAGCATAGACATGGGGATCGCTGGTCTGCAGATGATCATCCACCAGCACGCCACGCTCGATGTCCAGCCCGCTTCCGAGCAAGAAGTCGACGTTCGGCACGTAACCGAAGAAGGCACCGATCAAGCCGCAGTCGAGGCTGGCGCCGTGACCAGTGGTCACCTTCAAACAGTGGGGCTCACCAGCCACGATGTCGGTGATCCGGTCACCTTCGAGCAGCTTGACCCCACGCTTGTCGAGCGCTTTGACCAGCTCGTCGTAACGCTCATCGGTGAGCTCGAGAGGCCAGAACGAGTCGCGGTCAACCAGGAAGTGAACCTCCTTGCCCGCTTCGACGAGCCGAGCGGCTACTCGGACGCTGACCATGTCGCCGCCTACCAACAACAGCCGGTCGACCTCGGCCAGCTTGGTGCGAAACACCCGGGCGTCCGCCAAGGTCTTCAAACAGGTGAGGTGCTCTCGATGGACTTGGAGCGGCTCGGGGATCCGCGGCGTGCCGCCAGTGCAAAGCAGCAGCTTGGTGTAATGGACCTTCTCCATGTGGGCCAGGTACAAGGTGCGCTCAGCAAGAGCGACCTTGACCACCCGCTGACCGAGCCGCAGGCGGAGCTTGGTCTGCCGGTAATGCTCAGGCGAGCGGACCGTGAGGTCCCCTTCCTCGACCCAACCGGCCAGATAATCACTCAGCTTGTGCCGGTAATAGAACGGAAAGGCCTCGTCGGAGATCAGCGTGATGGGGCTGTCGGGATCTTCGCGGCGCAACAGATCAGCAGCCGCATTCGCCGCTGCTCCGTTTCCGATGATGACGTATCGCTCAGCCGTCATGGGTCAGCACGTTCCTGTGACGCCAACCGTTCGACCAGATCGACACGGGTGACGGAAATGCAGCGTGTGGGGCACACGCGGTAGCACTCGCCACAGCGAATGCACCGGTCGGCGTCGATGACGATCCCAGCGACTTCGTTCCACTTGGTCGTTCGCCGCAGACCGTCCCCCCGAGCCTGCTCACCGCTGGGCACCTCGGCCACTAGGTGGATGCAGGCTCGCGGGCAGGCCTCGATGCACCACCGACAGTAGATGCAATGGGGAATATCGATCTCGTATTTGAGATTGCACAGGTAGCAACGCCGTGACTGGGTCTGCCCCAGATCGGGCGGATAGCTCGTCTCGACTTCCGCATTGGAATCGTCGAGCCGTTCGGTGAGGGGCAATGTCGGCAGATGCTGGCGAGGAAGGAAATCCCAGCTTCGCGGTCGATGAGTCGTCTCAGCCGGCTCGCCTGCGATGACGGCCTGGCGGATGGTGCGACCCATGAGAAAATGGTCCACTCGCTCCGCGACTCGCCGACCGTGACCGATGGCCTCGATGACCGTCGAGGCACCGCGAGCCACATCGCCGGCCGCGAAGATGCCATCGATCGAGCTGGTGCCCTGCTCGGCATCGATCTGGGCCGCTTGCTCTGGGCCCAGTGAGTAGAGCGCCTCATCCGGTGTCTGACCAATCGCGGTGATGACCATGTCGGCAGGCACCGTGAAATCCGAGTCGGCGATCGGCTCGGGCTGTCGCTGCCCGTCTGGGCTAGCCCGGCCCATCCGATTGCGAACGAAATGAACCGCCTCGACGTGATCCTGGCCCTCGATCCCCACGGCCGTGACCAGGCTCACCAGCCGAATCCCCTCACGCTTGGTCTCGAAAATCTCCTCCTTGGTGACCTCGAGATCTTCCTCTACCGGCAACACGTGAATCGACACCTCGTCGGCGCCCAAGCGCAGCGCCAGTCGGGCGCAATCCATCGCCGTGAAGCCTCCGCCAATCACGATCACCCGCTTGCCCACCGAGATCGCTTCGCCGGCATTGACTCGCATGACGAAGTCGAGACCGCTCAGCACACCGGATAGCTGCTCACCAGGCACGGCGAGCTGGCGAGGCCGATAGCAGCCCGCCGCAAGCAGCACCGCATCGTGGCGCTCTCGCAGCTCGGCGAGGCTCACGTCTTGCCCCAGCCTCACCCCGCAACGGAGCTCGATGGGTGGAGCGAGCAACTGGCCGAGCTCCTCTTGGATAACCTCCCGAGGCAGGCGGAAGGCCGGAATCCCGTAGCGGAGCATACCGCCGGGCTTGTCGCAGGCCTCGTAGACGGTGACCTGGTGGCCAAACAGCGATAGCGAGTGGGCCACTGCCGCACCGGCCGGGCCGGCTCCCACGATCCCCACCGTCTTGCCCGTGTCTGCAAGCCGCTGCTCCGCCGAGCTCTTGGTGGACGCCCCGTCAGCCGCGAACCGCTTCAGACTACAAATCGTGACCGGCTCACCCAGGTCCGACTCGCCGTGGCGGCAGGCATCCTCGCAGGGGCGCGAGCAGATCCGCCCCAAGACGCCAGGCAGCAGATTGGCAGCCCGGTTGAGCGCATAGGATCGGTCACAATCCCCTTGATCGATGGCCCCGATGTAGGCCGGAATGTCGGTCCGGGCAGGGCATGCCCACTGGCACGGGATGTTGGTCCGAATGTAGTCGAGGTCCTGAGGGTCGCTGCTACACCAGCTTGGTCGGGGCTCGCTCGAGCCGCTCTCTCGATCTGCCGCTTCTTTGGTCGCCATCGTCGCCTTGAGGTCAGTCGTTGCACTCGGCGTGCCAAGAGCTCGCGACGCCATCGCAGTAAAGCGCGACAGGAGCCCATGACGGACGGGGCGTCAAGGCAGTCGCGCCCTTGACCGGCCCACCATCGTGCATAGCTTCTGACGAGGACGATGACCCCACACCGAACCGCTCGACAAGCTCCATGGGCGCTGGCTATCGCAGGATTGCTGGCCATGGTGACG
>JAUVCD010000717.1 GCA_030590865.1 Myxococcales bacterium
ACTTGGATGACGTTCAAATTTGGGACGGCGTACCCAGTCCCTAGTCAAAGTCGGCCCCCGGGGTAATCGGGGCGCAGTCCTGTTTGGCGAGTAGGCACTGACCCGAGCGACTCTGCTCGACTGACCCGGAGATGCACGCGAGTCTGTCCAGCCCGCTGCGGGGTTAGCTGCGCTTTGCTCCGCAAGTCGCAGGCAGAGTTGACGCAGAAGGCTGCAGGCTCGATGACCATATGCGCGGGGACACGCCGCACGCCAGCACCATCGTCGCCCATGGTTCGAGGCACCAAGCGCCGCAATGTGCCGACTGGAGACCCAGAATGAGCATCAATAGACGTCGATTCCTAGAGCTTGGTCTCGGTGCCACCGCAATCAGCCTGCCCGCCACGGCCTCCGGCCAGTCGGGGCAAGAGTCTGAGCTACGGTCCCAGGTCGGTTGCTTGGTCGACACCACGCTCTGCGTGGGATGTCGCAAGTGCGAGGAGGCGTGCAACCGGTCCAACCGGCTGGCTCGCCCCGAGCGACCGTTCACCGATCGGCACGTGTTTCGTGAGGAGCGGCGCCCGACCGCGGACGCGTTTACAATCGTCAACTCCTATCCAGGCGAGCCTTCACGAGTCCAGCTCGAGCGTGACGAGACGTTTGTCAAGGTTCAGTGCTTGCATTGCGTGGATCCGGCGTGCGTGTCCGGCTGTATCGTCGGAGCCCTCACCAAATCGGCGGAGGGGCCAGTGCTCTACGAGGCCGACATCTGTATCGGCTGTCGCTACTGTATGGTCGCTTGCCCGTTCGAAATCCCGGCTTACGAATACCTGGACCCAGTTGCGCCCCGGGTCCGCAAGTGTACCTATTGCGTCGATGACACCGAGAGGACCGGACCGCAGCCGGCTTGCGCGGCCGCCTGCCCGATGGAGGCAATCCAGTTCGGTCCGCGAGTGGATGTTATGGCACTGGCTCATCAACGGATCGAGCAACGGCCCGATCGCTATATCGACCACGTCTATGGTGAACACGAGGTCGGCGGCACGTCATGGGTCTACCTAGCGGGACGACCCATGGCCGAGGTCGGCATGATGGACCTGCCGAAAGAAGCCCCTCCTCGACTCACCGAGTCGATCCAACACGGAATCTTCAACTACGGCGCCGTGCCGCTCGCCCTGTACGGCGGTCTTGCCGGGCTAATGTGGCTAACCCATCGCCGCCAAGGAGCCGATGACGATGAGTGAGTTCAGAATGCTCCAAGGCAGAACCCGCTTCTTCACAACAGGCACCTTGATCCTGATCGCCGTAATGGTGGTCGGCTATGGGTTTGGCATCGCCCGCCTGCTCACCGGACTGGCGCCGGTGACCAATCTGACCAACCAGTACCCATGGGGCATCTGGATCGCGATCGACGTGGCCAGTGGTGTGGCCTTGGCCGCTGGCGGCTTCACGGTGGCCGCATTGATCGACGTGTTCGGCCGCCGTCGCTACAAGGTGCTTGCGCGACCGGCCTTGCTCACGGCCTGGTTGGGCTACACCTTCGTTGCCATCGGTCTGCTGTTCGATCTCGGACGATACTACAACATCTGGAAGCCGCTGGTTCACTGGCAGGGCAACTCGGTACTTTTCGAAGTCGGCATGTGCGTGATGTTCTACTTGACGGTCTTGACCGTCGAGTTCGCGCCGGTATTGCTTTCGGGACTCGAGCAACACATCCGGGCGGAGCGCTGGTGGGCCCGCCCCTTCAGGAAACTGGACGGTGCGCTCCAGACCACACGCATGCTGGTTCGGCGGGTGATGCCGATCTTCCTGATTGCCGGCGTCGTGCTTTCCTGCATGCACCAATCCTCTCTTGGCAGTCTCATGCTGATCGCGCCCACCAAGGTAAGCCCCTTATGGTGGTCTCCCCTGCTGCCGATCCTGTTCCTGTCGTCAGCAATCATGGTTGGCTTTCCCGTGGTAATCTTCGAGTCCATCGCCGCAAGTCGTGCCTTCGGCCGTCGACTCGAAATGGACGTGCTGACACCATTGTCACGACTCCTGCCCTGGACGATCGGCGTCTATGGTGCTCTCAAGATCGGTGACTTGTTATGGCGGAACGACCTGTCGGTATTTTTGCTCGACGCCGGCGATACGGTGGCTTGGCTGCTCGAGGTGGGGGTCGGCATCGTCGTCCCATTTGTGATGCTGCTGCAGAAATCAGTTCGCCGGTCACCCCGTTGGCTCTTCATCTCGGTATGTCTGGTGATTGCGGGTCTGGTCTTGAACAGGATCAACGTGTTCCTGGTCGGGTTCCATCCCCCTTATGGTGATCCCGGGTACTTCCCCACCATCGGAGAGATCGCCCTTACGGCGGCCCTAGTGGCCACCGTGGTGTTCATCTACCGCTTCTTCGTCCTCTACTTTCCCGTTCTTCCGGCTGAAGGAGATGAAGAACCGCTGCAGGCCGCACCCTCCAGACCGCGCCTGTCTCTCCGGTGGGCCTGGCTGGGTCGGACGCTAGCCGTGGCGATGCTCTTCGGGTTCATTCTGATCTACTCCGCCGTGCACTTCGACGCCGTCGGGGCGACCCAGCGGCCATTTCGCCCTCTCTCCTATCGCGCCGAAGCCACCGCGCCGGTTGACGATCCAATCGCTGTCGATGACGTGGTCTCGTTTTCCCCGGACCTCATGCCCGCTCTGTTGACCATCAGTCATAAGATAACGAACGAGAAGGTTGATGACTATGAGCCCGTGCGCTTCATGCACAAGGCGCACGCTACCCATACACGCGGCGACTGTGCGGTGTGTCACCACCGGGTCTCGCGCAAAGACGGCGATCGAGTGGGCCAGGCCATCGAGGTGACCGATCTCGCCGATGGCCGGCCAGCGTCTTGCGTCGCCTGCCATCAGCGGTCAAACGAACCCGACCATCCCACGCGCCCAGGGCTCATGGGGGCGTACCACCGGCAGTGCATTGGATGTCACGAGACCTCCAAGTCGGCACCGGTGGAGTGCGACGGCTGCCACAAGTCACGAGTTCCCGACCACACGGAACTGGTGGCATTGACCGGAAAGCCTGAGGCGCAACAAATCACGCGCCGTTGTCTGAACTGCCACGAGGAGCAGGGGCACGATGTGCTAAAGAGCGCACACTGGAATTGGTCTGGGCCTTCACCCTACACCGTGGGACAGGAGCACCGGAGTGATCTCGGCAAGCATGCAGTGCTCAACAACTACTGCATTCACGTCGGGTCCAACATCGCGCGGTGTGCCCAGTGTCACGTGGGATACGGTTGGGTGGATGAGTCGTTCGACTTCCAGGATCCGACCAACATCGATTGCCTGGTGTGTCACGACACGACCAAGACCTACAGCAAGGCTGCACCGAATGGTGGGATGCCCAAGCCGGAAGTGAATCTCGTCAAGGTGGCCCAGAACGTGGGACGGCCTTCCCGCGATACCTGCGGCGCATGCCACTTCTTCGGCGGCGGGGGACCCAACGTGAAGCATGGGGATCTGGAGCCGGCGCTCGCAGATCCGTCGCCGGATCTCGATGTCCATATGGGCCGGCACGATATGCGCTGCCAGGATTGCCACACCACCAAGAAGCACCGCATCGCCGGACAATGCTCTGGAATACCGACCACCGAGGGTCGAGTGTCCTGTGAGCAATGCCACGGGTCTGCGCCCCATTCTCTGGATGCTCCGCTCGGCTTCCATTTGGACCGGCACATTGACTCGGTGGCCTGTCAGACTTGCCACATCCCGCGCTTCGCGCGGGAGGCCCCAACGAAGGTGTTCTGGGACTGGTCTACCGCGGGTCAGGATCTCGAGGAGAAGACCGACCAGTATGGCATGCCCACCTTCACGAAGAAGAAGGGCTCGTTCAAGTGGGGCAAGAACCTCGAGCCCTGCTACAACTGGTACAATGGGAAGTACAAGCGGTACCTCCTAGGCGACAAGCTACCGGAAGAGGACGACCCCGTACTCAATCCGCCCAGCGGCTCGTTTGCTGATCCGACGGCGCGCATTTCACCCTTCAAATGCTACGCCGGTGTTCAACCGATGGATGCGAAGACCCGCGTCCTGGTGGTGCCAAACCTGTGGAAGGGCTTCTGGACGCACATGGACTGGGATCGGGCGGTTCGGGACGGCATGGCCGAGGTCGGTTTGGAGTACTCCGGCGAGCTAGGGTTCGTTCGCACACGAATGTTCTGGTCCATCAACCACGAGGTTGTACCCAAGGAACAGGCGCTGCGCTGCGGCGATTGCCACGACGCCGAGACCGTGACCTGTACCCGCTGTCACGGGGAGATGGCCGGCGTGGACCCAGAGCGGTTGATCGCCCCGGTGGATGCAGCACGCGCGGGTCATCGCCTCGACTTCGCTGCACTGGGCTATCAGGGGGATCCCGCCTTGGTTGGGATGCGGTATCGCAAGCAGACGGTGCCGTGCAATCCAACCAAGGAGACCCAATAGTCCCAGGTGAGGCGGTGCCCCATCTGGCGCGGCCATGAGGGGTCGTTGTGGCCAATGCGCTCAATCGTCCGAGCTCAGTCGGTATCAGCAGAGGACGCGCGGGAACTGGCTCAGCGAAGGCGACTCGCCCGGGC
>JAUVCD010000163.1 GCA_030590865.1 Myxococcales bacterium
TTCACGCCAAAACCGTCCTTGATGAAGTCAGCCTTCCGCCGGCCCACGTGGTGCAGACCGTCCGGGCAGCGCTCGACCAGATCGCCACTGTCGACCCATGGGAACGGCTCGTCGCCGTCAACTGCGACGGACGCCGATCCCGGTGTGGTGTCGTCGTCGCCCAGATAGCCAGCGAAGCCGAAGGGCGAGCTGATCCACAACTGGAAGATGTCACCCCCACGGTCCGGCTCGGGCACCAGGCCGAGGCGCACCCCAGGCAGCGGATCACCGAGGGACGACTGCGGACCGCTCCCATGGATCTCGCCCGACGGAAGCGCTGCGGCCTCGACCACATCGGGAGCCACCAAGGTTGAGCAGACCTGCTGGGTCTCGGTAGTTCCAAAGGCGTTCTCCAGCCGAACCCCGAGGGCCGCCCAGAGCTTGCGACTCAGCGCCTCGTCGAAGGGCGCGCCGCTCGAGACCACCGTCCGCAGCTCGACGAAGCAGCTGTCCTTGAGCTGAGGGAAGATCCGCCCCAGCTCGAGCAAGGTGCGCATCGACGCCGGTCCCCCAGTCATGTGGGCCGGCCGCATCTGCAACAGGAGCGAGCGTACCCGCTCGGGATGCTCGAGGAACCACTCTGGCGTGATCAGACAGAGCGCCTCTCTCCGCCACAGAGAGTTCCACAGCGCTCGGACGCCCATCGAATGGCTCAGCAGCGGGCACAGCTCGCGCCCCCCGAGCCGATCTGGGCGAAACAAGCCAGCCGCCTCCCAGGCGGCGCAGCTACGCAGAAAGGCTCCTTGACGGTAGCGCACGAGCTTGGCGCGGCCGGCGGTGCCCGAGGTGGTCAGCAGCAGCGTCTCGGTCTCGGCGGAGGTCGAACCGATCAGCGTGGCCACCAGCGCATCGTGTCGGCTCGGGCCAGCGGATGCTGGCTGCCGAAGATGCTCCGCCACCTGCAGATCCTGATGCAAGCAGTAGGCGCCCAGCCCCAGCTCGCCGGTCAGCTTGGTCAGCCGGCGCAGTTGGTCCCGCTCCCCGTCGTCCTCGCCTAGCTGGTCGACCTCATGGGCACTCCACAACACGGCTTTGCAATCGGTGATCTGCAGCCACTGCCCGAAGCGATCGAGCTCCAGGTACATGGGCAACAAGGTGCGGACGCCCCAAACCGACAGCGCCACACAGGAGAGGGCCACCAACACATCGCTGGTGTGGGGCAACCGTACCAGGGCGACCGTATCGCCTGGACCGATCCCCCGTCGCGCCAGCTCGGCAATGAGCTCGACGGTGACATGACGCAACTGCTGGAGTGAGACCTGGACCGAGCCGCTGTCCAAGGTGCCCATCAGAATGGGCCAGTCGTCCTTTTCCTGCGGCCGCGGGGTGAACAGCAGCTCGGCGAAGTTGCGGTAGCGCTGCTCGCCGGGCAACGCCACTTGCGAGCTCAGGATCTCGTCAAACGCAGGCGGCGAGCCAAGCACGGTGCGGAGAATACCACGCGGACCGACGAAGCTCGTAGGTCCCCGCACCGACGAAAGCTGCCCAGGGTGACCGGTGGAGCGGCTCGTCTTTGGAGACAGGCGAACCGAACGGGTCGCGAGCGAACCCAAACTGCACAATCTCGAGCATGGCGCAGGTGAGATGACGACATCGACGCCAGCGAGCGATACCCTCTGCTCAGGAAAGCGAAATGGACCAATCTGCAACCCGCCAAGCACCCCGCAGGGGCCTCCACGGCCCCTCACCCGCCACACGATTTCGTGTGGCGCTGCTGATCGTAGCGCTGGCGATCGCCTGCGCCCTGATCACCGCCCCTGGATGCAGCGAGTCAGCGTCAGACGGAACCCCCGATGGTGGCAGCGCCGCAGATGCTGGCCCCTCCGATGGGGGAGTCGACCCCGATGGGGGGGACGGCGGTGAGGGAGGCACCGGCAGCGACGACGGGTTGCACCCGGTGCTGTCGGGCTTCCAGGTGGACCACAGCCACCGGGACCGCTTGACCTTCGACAGCTCCGAACCGATCACCGCCTCGGCGACCACCGGGTTCATCGTCAGCGGCAAGACCCTCACAGGCGTGGTGATACTCCCTGATGCGACCACCGGGCACTATCTCCTGGTGGGCGACGACTTCACGTTCTGGGACAACAACACCATCCGCTACCAGGGGGGCGGCGACCTGCAGGACCTCGCAGGCAATGAGCTTCACCCTTTCACCCTCAGATACGTCGTCAACGAAGTCGCCGAACCAGCGCCGACGGGCACCGTCTACTATGTGGATTCGAGCGTCTCGTCCTCGGGCAACGGCACCAGTGAAGCCCAGGCCTTCAAGACCATCCAGGACGCAGCGAGCCTGGCCAATGCCGGCACGACCATCTGGGTGAAGGCAGGTGACTACGGTGGTGAAAACGTCGTCTTTGCGACCGATGGAACCCCAACCGAACCCATCCGGCTGCTCGGGTACAAGACCACCACCGGCGATCATCCGAGCCTGACGAGAAGCGTCGGGATGGCCTTCAGCAGCACGGAGCTTCCGCTGTTGAGCGGTGGCACCGGTCATGGAATCAGTCTGCATCAAAGGGCATACTTCATCGTCAAGAACCTGCAGATAGGCGACTACACCGGTCACGGATTTTACACCAACGACCTGAGCTACACGCATTTCGACAACATCTATCTCAAGGACTGCGATTGGGGAATGCAGTCCATTGATCAGTCTTCGTCCCACAACCGGTTGACCCACTCGTATATCGCAGACATGCACAGCGGTGGCGTCCGCTTCCAGAACCGTTTTCACTTGATCGACGATCTCTGGAGTGTGTCCTCCAAAGTGGTGCACGAGGACTATTACATCGTCATCTATGGCGGCCCGGTCGACGGAGGACACAACATCGTCAGGAACGCCTATGTCTACCGGTATGCTGACGACACGCACACTGGGCACGGCATCTCATTGAAGGCCGGCGATCTGACCTTTCAGCTCGAATACAACTTGATTGAGGACTGCGAGATTCTGAACAGCGAGAACGGGTCCATCGAGCTCAGACACAGCGCCACCAAGCACAACGTCATCAGGGGCATACTCGCACACACGGACACGTTCGATCACGAGACCTACAACACCTCGGGCATCAACTTCGAGAACGGCACCTCCTACAACATTGTGGAGAGCTCCAGAATAGCGTGTAAGAACGCCTTTGGTTTCACGGAGAACGAAGAGGATGGCAGCGATACGCAGCCTGGCGGCAGCCATAACACCATCCACAACACCATCGTCTATGATTCTCAGTATGTGGTCGGCGCCTATTCTCCTACCGTCAATACGAACAACCGCTGGATCAACTGCACATTCCACAATGTGGACTATCTCGTCACGGGGCTCTGGAATACGAGCACGGACATGTTCGACAGCACGAATGAGATCATCAATTGCAGCATGAGCGACATCCCAGACAAGATACGGTACGGCAATCCATCCCCGACGATTTATAGCAGTAACTTCTACGGCAGCTGGACCTCGGGAGAGGGGCCCGGATCATTGAACCTCGACCCACACTACGTCGATGTCGGGAACGGCGACTACACACCACAGAACGCCGGGCTCAAGGCCGGAGTTCCTCATGAAGGCGTCGAATACGATGCGGCGGAAACCGAACGGGATGACCCACCGACGATAGGCGCGCTCGAGATTTGACGACCCGACGCGTCGCCAGACTGCATTGGAAAGGAAGCGGGGCCCGCTTGACGATACGCAAGACCTACCTCAAGCTGTCCCGCAGGCGTCGCACGAAGGGGAGGGAGAACCTGAACGCGAGGAGATGGGTGATGGTGCGCAGTGGCTTGCTCCCCATGGGGCTGGTGGTGGTGGCGGGACTATGCCTGGGCGCTGTCGCCGGATGCGACGATGAGTCCGGGACCCCCTCGGGGACGACGACCTCGTCAGGGTCGACCTCATCCGGCACGGGGGGCGATGGAGGCACCACGGCCACCGGCGGGCAAGGGGGCGAGGCGGGGGCCCTGCCCGACCTGGCACCTGCCCTCTATCCGAGCGATCGAACCCACTCTCCCATCACGCCCTACGTGGTCGATCGCCTGAACGAGGTGCTCGAGGCTAACCCGTCGAGCGCAGGCGACCTGTTCATGAAGGTCGGCGACTCCATCTCGGCCAGCACCAACTTCCTGCACTGCTTTGCTGGAACGACGGTGGATCTTGGCGACCATGCCGCACTGCAAGCTACGCTCGACGTCTACGGCGGTGCGACCATCCTGGGCACCACGTCCTTTGATCGCGACAGCCACGTCGTCGAGTCCGGCCGAACGGCTTACTGGGCCATGGACGGCCAGCCCTCCCCACTGGTGCAAGAAATGGATGCACTCAATCCAGCAGCCGGCGTGGTGATGTTCGGCACCAACGACATCGGCTGGTTCGGCGACGATCACGTCAGCACCCTCGACTGGTATCACGGGCACATGTTCGATCTGGTCGACGCCATGATCGATCGGGGCGTCATCCCCATCTTGTCGACGATCCCACCTCGGGATGACAACAGCGCGCTCGACGCCTGGGTCCCCACGTTCAACGCGGCCATCCGTGGGATGGCCCAGGGACGCCAGATCCCGCTCGTCGACTTTCACCGTGAGCTCGAACCCCTCGTCGATCACGGGCTGTCGGGAGACGGTGTCCACCCCAACGCCTCGAGCAGCGGCGCCTGCGTGCTGACCACCGACGGGCTGATGCACGGCTACAATGTGCGTAACCTCATCACCCTCGCGGCGGTTGATCGCGTCCGTCGCGCAGCCTTGACCACCGAAGGTGCGCTCGACGACGATGCGCCTACCCTGGCTGGGCAAGGATCCACCACGTCGCCCTTCCTGATCCTGGGCCACCCCTTCGTCGATGTCCGCGACACGAGCACCGCAACCAGCCAGACATTGGACCTCTACGACGGATGCGGCTCAACCACCGACGAGTCCGGGCCGGAGGTCGTCTATCGCCTCGAGGTAACCTCGCCGATGCGCATCCGGGCAATCGTCCTCGACCGGGGAGACGTCGACATCGACGTTCACTTGCTGGATGGGAGCGCGACGACCGCCGGCTGTATGGCCAGGGACGATAGGCTGCTGGAGGCGGATCTCGCCCCAGGCACGTATCACATCGTGCTCGATACCTACGTCGCCAGCGGAACGGAGCACAGCGGCGAGTATCTCTTCGTGCTGATGACCTGCGCGCCAGGCGACCCGGCATGTCTGTGACCGGTCGCTCGATCTTTGCAGCCCTACGGGCTGCCTTGCCAAAAGGTATCCACAGAGGCGAGCCACCAGCTGCGGTTGCTGGCCGCCTGAGCTAAGCTCGGACCCAGCCATGATGCAGTTCAGCCCCGATCCCTACGTCGCAGAGCAGCAGATTAAAGCTGTCATCTTCTCTCTGGTCGCCTTCGCCTATATCGACTCGGAGTTCGCCCTGGCCGAGAAGCAGTTCATTCGGGACTACCTCGCCAAGCTGGCCGACCAACGAGCGACTGGCGTGCTCGGCGACGACGGCATTCCTCGGGACGACATCGTCGATCGCTGGACGGCCCACTATCACGAGATCCTCGATGAGCATGACGCCGTGATCCGTGGCCACTTCACCGAGTCGGTCGCCGTTGGCGAAACGAGCGAGCAGTTCGTGCTCTCTCGGCTCAAGCTCGGCTGTTTCGAGCTCCTCAGTCACTTCGACGACCAGGGCCAGCAAGAAATCCTGTCGACGGTCACCGAGCTGATGCACGCCGATGGCGTGGTGGCGCCGGAGGAGCAGGCCTTCGTCGACGAGATCATCGACCTGATCCACAAGCCCATCGAGCTCGACGAGGCGGACATCGTTGCGATCGACGAGGGACCGCTCGTCATCGACGAAGCCCAGACCCTCGAGCCCCGCACCGCGAACCATCCCTTCCTGAACCAATTCGAATGGGACTTTGCCCGAGACCCGGCGACCTTCGCCCAACAGAGCGCCCAGGACATGGCGCTGGTGGATCGGGTGATGGGCATCCTCGAACAGAAGCGGCAAGAGGGCATCGGCAAGCTCGCCGCCGCGGGCAGCTTTGCGGCCTTCACCGAAGGGCCGCCCATCCTCGATGGCCACGTCTGGGTCGCGCCGACCACGCCTGACAAGAACTACGAGCTGATCGTGGTCGGTGATCTGCACGGCTGTTACTCGTGCCTCAAGGCCGCCCTGATGCAGTCTGACTTCTTCGCCAAGGTGGAAGCCCACCGGCAAGACCCACAGAACCACCCGGCCACGTCCCTAGTGCTGCTAGGCGACTACATCGACCGTGGCAAGTTCAGCTACAGCGGCACGCTACGCTCGGTGCTGCAGCTCTACGCTGCCATGCCGGACAACGTGTTCATGCTGCGGGGCAACCACGAGTTCTACATCGAGCTCAAGGGCCGGGTGGTCGCGCCGGTGCGCCCCTGCGAGGCAATGGACTCGATCGCCCAGTTGGCGGACAACGAGATGTTCGTCAAATATATGAACCTGTTCGAGGCGCTGCCCAACTGCCTGGTCTGCGACTCCATGTTTTTCGTCCACGGCGGCATCCCTCGCAGCGACACCATGGCTGAGAAGTGGCGGGGCATTCAGTCGCTGAACGACCGGGAGATGCGCTTCCAGATGCTGTGGAGCGATCCGAGCGATGTCGATGTCGTGCCGACAGATCTGCAGAAGCAAAGCGCCCGCTTCCCCTTTGGACGCAAGCAATTCCAGCAGTTCATGTCCAAAGTCGGCTGCCGGATGATGGTGCGAGGCCACGAGCGGGTCACCAGCGGCTTCAGCAAGATCTACAACGACCCCGAGGGGGTGCTCGTGTCCCTGTTCTCGGCAGGTGGCGAGCACAACGACGACCTACCCAAGCGCAGCAACTATCGCCAGGTGACGCCGATGGCGCTGAGCATCCGCTATCAGCAGGGGGCCACCACCTTGTCTCCCTTCCTGCTCGACTACGGGCGCTACAACCAGCCTGAGTACAACGCCTTCTTCAAGGACAAGCTGGCGACGTGAGCTTGACGGTCGGCATCGACTTCGGCACCGCAACCAGCAGTGCCGCCCTCATCAAGGACGGGAGAGCGCAGCTGGTTCCCTGCCTGGATGGAGCGAGCGCCGTGCCGTCAGTCGTCGCTTTCGACTATGAGGGCCACGTCTTGGTTGGCGAGCCTGCCTGCCAATTTGCGGAGGTCGACCCGTCGCGAGCCGTATTCAGCGCCAAGCGGTTCCTCGGCCGCAAGCAATACTCGCCCGAGGCCAGCTGGCTTGCTGGGGTATGCGCAAACGAGGTGGTGCCAGCGGCCAATGGGGACGCCTGGCTCCGCATCGGTGAGCGGTCGGTCTCTCCCCAGGAGATCTGTGCCTACGTTCTCCGGCACCTCAAAGACCGAGCCGAAGCATTCGCCGGCGTAGCGATCACCCACGCCGCCATCGCGGCACCTGCCTACCTGGGACAATTGCAACGCCGTGCGCTGCTCGAGGCGGCTGATCTTGCAGGCTTCGAAGGCGCGGCGCTCGTCGATGACGCGACTGCGACGGCCGCGGGTTGCCCGTCCATCGTCGAAGCGGCCCGCCGGCTGCTGATCATGGATCTGGGGGCGGGCTATTTCGACGTAGGCCTGCTCGAACGGGACGGCGAGCGCTGGAAGTCGCTGGCCTGCTCTGGCGACTCGGTGCTGGGCGGAGACGACTTCGATCGCCGTATCATCGATCTGCTGTTGATGACGTTCCATCATGCCCATGGCGTCGACTTGACCCAAATCCCCTCGGCACTGGAGCAGTTGCGAGAGAAGGCCCGCCGAGCAAAGCACGAGCTGAGCGCTGCGGTGGCCTCGTCACCCATCGAGCTGACCGTCGCCGCAGGTCCCGTGACGGGCGATCTCGAGTTCGCCCATCCGTCGCTTTCGCGGGACGAGCTCGACGCCATGATCGGCACTGACCTCGAGAACTTGAGTCAGCCATGCGCTTGGGCATTCGAGGATGCCAAGCTGGGCCTGAACGACATTGATGAGGTCCTCTTGTGCGGAGGTGGTGCGCAGCTGCCCGCGGTGAGGGACCTGGTTCAGCGCATGGTGCAGCGGCACCCACATTGTCCTGAACCTGATGCGCAGGTGGTCGCCCGGGGCGCGGCACGGGTGGGGCAAGCCATGAGGTCCGCTCCTGGCGCTCAGACGGCCCATGGCACAGCGCCCCACACCCTCGGAATCAAGGCGCGCGCCGGACGGGTCGTCCCGGTGGTCGAGCGCGGCCGTCCGTTTCCAGGGGATGTGGATCGCGCCTTCGCCAAACCTCGCGCCGACCAGCGGTCCATTGCCTTCGACATCTACCAGGGCGATTCGGCCTTGGCTCGTGACAACGTCTATGTTGGCCGCTTCGCGATCCAGGGCCTACCTGCCGGCGATCGCTTCGTCGTGCGATTCTCGATCGACACCAACGGAACGCTTGGTGTTGGTCTGCTGAACGACGAAAGGTCCGCCACGATTCTGGTCTCACCGTCCAACGGACTCGATGACGACCAACGCAGGGCGCTCCGTGCAGGCTTGGCGCCAGAGACCACGTTCGACATCGCTCATGCGTCGATAGCCCCGCGAAGCGAGCAGGAACCAGCGGCCTCAATCGCCGTCGGGTGGTCGGATATGCCACCGTCGTCGAGCCGCGTACCCGTGACCTGCCCGCCTCCTTCATCTGACAGTGACTCGACGGATTCCGCAAATGTGCCCACCCCATTTGTCCGTCCGCGTCCGGCCCGTGCAGCCACGCTACGGTCCGTGCGCGATGCTCACCAGCTGCCGATGTCGCCCACCGACGTTGCGGCCCCGGATGCCGATTCGAGCGCGCCCGTCGAGGTTGATGTCGATCCGCTCGTCGGCTCTACCGTCGGTGATCGCTACGTGATCAAGTCGCTCTTGGCAGAGGGAGGGATGGGACGAGTCTACCAGGCGGAACACAAGATATTGGGCAAGCGGCTCGCGGTCAAAGTGCTGCACCCCGAGCTCGCCACCAACCAGGAGTTAGGTGCACGCTTCCTTCGAGAAGCACGCGCCGCCGCTGCCATCGACAGCGACCACGTGGTCAACATCATCGACTTTGGCCGTCTCGAGGAGGGCACCAGCTACTTCGTGATGGAGTTTCTCGAGGGAGTCACCCTCGCTGACTGGATCGACGATCATGGTGCCTCGCCGCCGGAGCTCATCTGCCATGTGAGCGCGCAGATCGCCGAAGGGATGTCGGCAGCTCACGCCACCGGCATCGTGCATCGGGATCTCAAGCCGGACAATCTCACCCTGATCCGACGAAAGGGGAACCCCCACTTCGTCAAGATTCTCGACTTCGGAATCGCCAAGCGGCCAACCTCCGACGGCAGCAGGCAGCTCACCTTGGTCGGCACGACGCTGGGCACTCCCCACTACATGGCACCAGAGCAAATCACCGCTGGAAGAGTCGATGTGCGCACTGACATCTACTCACTAGGGGCCGTGATGTACGAAATGGCGACAGGTCTGCCACCCTTCGATTCTGAGGTACTGGCTTTGTTGCTTGCACAACATCTGAACGACGCACCGAAACCGATTCGCGAGCATGCCATGTGCGCCAACTTTCCTCGCCAGCTGGAGGATCTGATCCTCAAGTGTCTCGAAAAACAAGCCGCTAACCGCTTCCAGACCGCTGGGGCGCTCGAAGCAGCGCTGGCGATCATGTCAAGTTCATAAGCCTCACGCTCGCCTATGGAGCAAGAACAGCGTGTGCATGGGCCGAGGCTGGCCTACACTCGCGAGCCTGGTGCTCTCCACTAGACAGGGGCTGAAGATCTTCAAGGCGGCGGACTGGCGCAGCCAAGAGGAGATCCAGCAGTTTGTTGCAAACGTCGGCCAGCTGGCCGCGTCAGATGTAGCAAAATATCTGTCATTGGTGATGGACGAGACCTTGCGCGCAAGCGCAAGCCAACACGCCAAGCGATTGGTGGCGTTCCAGACCATGGCGGCCCCCTGCCGTGATGCCCGCCTCTTCGCCGTCTATGTCAAAGCGCTCAACAAGGGGGATGACAAGACGCTCGAGGTTCTCGTCGACTTGGCGGTGAGGGTGAACAACGCCCCACAGCACGGCCTGTTGCGCGACGCCCTCAGCTCGACCCGCAAGCTGACCCGTGCCGCTGCCGCGAAGGTCCTGGCGGCGGTCGCCACCAAGGGCACCTTCGAGGAGGCATTGACTTGGGTGGCCCGGCCCGGCTTTGCAGGACGGATAGAAGCCCTCGACGCAATGGTTCCGAAGCTCGGTTACCGCGCGGTGCCGATGCTCGCCGCCGTGGTCGAAGCCGGAGACATTCGCGAGCAAGCCTACGCGCTGGGCTATCTGATCAAGCCCGAGGTCCACCAACGGGACCGGCATGGCGCATTCGACGCCGCCGCATTGGCACTCGAAGCAACGGATATTCGCGTCCTCGCACTCTGTCTCAAGGCGCTCGCGGCCATGGGTCTCGAAGACCGCTTCTTCGAAATGGTGGCACCGCTGCTGGTGTCGAAGGAACAGGACGTCGTGCGGCAGGTTCTCCAGGCCGTCTCGCACTTCAAGTCGCCGCGCACCATCGAGCTGTTGCGCCGGAAGCTCAACCAGGGGCCCAATCAGGTACGGCTGACGGTGCTCGAGGTGCTCGAGCGCATTGGCAGCGACGACGTGATTCCGATCCTCGCCGACGCCCTCTCATCGAAGCACGTCACGGTGCGCAGCAAGGCCGCGCAGATGCTATCCAGCCTGGCTAGCAGCGGACGGGCCGATATTGCGCGCTCGCTCATCTGGCTGCTGCGAAGCCGTGACGAGAACGTGAGGCGCATGGCAGCCGAAATCGCCAACTCGGTGAAAGACCCAACCGGCGAGCTCGGGCCCCGGCTGCTGACCTATCTCACCGATGAGGACTGGTGGGTGCGTGAACGGGTGACGGACGCGTTGGCCAAGATGTGGAGCACCGGACTGGCGCGCCACATGGTTGGGTTCCTCAACGATGAATCGGAAATCGTGCGCCGCTTCGCCATCGGCGGGCTTCGGCGCGTAAAGGATCCGGAGACCCTTGGGGCGCTGGTTCGCGCCGCGATGACGGATGAGAACTGGTGGGTGCGGGAAACGGCGGTCGAGACGATCGCCGAGCTGAAGGATCCACGAGCGATCCCTTACCTCATCGACATGATGCAGAAGCAGCCTGACATGAGGATCTGTGTGGTGACCGCACTGTCCAACATGCATGCAACCGAGACCGCCGGGCCTGTTGCCGAGCTCCTGCGCGACGATGACGCTGACGTGCGCTACGCCGCGATACGCTGCCTGGAAAAGCTGGCCGATCGCTCACAGGGCCTCTGGGTCAAACCTTGCGAAGACGATCCCGACCTGCGGGTTCGCCACGCCGCCCGCCACCTCCTGGCCAAGTGGACGGTCACCCAGGACGATTCCGATGAGGCCGTCGTCATCGTCGAAGGGGACAATCCTATCGACCGACTCCTGGCGAAGGTGGTTGAAGCTGGAGCGGATGATCTGATCGTTGCGACAGGCCGCGTCGCCTACATGAAGAAGCTAGGTCAGGTTCACCCGTTGACGAGCGAGACGCTCCGGGTCGAGGAGATCGAACATCTGATCTACGAGCAACTCTCCCTGCGCCAGCGTGAGGCCTTGGAGGGCGGCAAAGATGTCGACTTCTCCTACGAGTCGAAGCTCGCCCAAATGCGCTTTCGAGTGAACGTGTTTCAGCAAATGTGTGGCTTGTCGGCTGTCTTTCGAACGATCAAGGACGAAATCGCTGATATCGAGTCACTCGGCCTGCCACCTCACGTTCGGAACCTAGCCGATCTGCGCAACGGGCTGGTGCTGATCGGTGGTCCCACCGGCTCTGGAAAGTCGACCACGCTGGCCGCGCTGGTCAACGACATGAACGCCACCAGCAATCGCCACATCATCACGATCGAGGACCCGATCGAGGTGGTTCACAATTCGAAGCAATGTCTGATCAATCAACGTGAGGTCGGCGCCCACGCTCCGTCATTCAAGACCGCGCTTCGATCGGTGTTGCGTGAGGATCCAGATGTCATCCTCATCGGGGAGATGCGCGATCTGGAGACGATCTCATTTGCAGTCACTGCGGCGGAGACAGGGCATCTGGTGTTTGGCACCGTGCACACGGTGTCCGCAGACAAGTGCGTCGATCGGATGATCAATGCCTTTCCGGCGCCGCAGCAGCCGCAAATACGCGGCATGCTCTCAGAAACGTTGCGCGCGGTAGTTTGCCAGCATCTGTTGAGGCGCAAGGAGGGCAACGGGCGCGTACTCGCGGTGGAGGTGATGCTCGGGAACGAGGCGATCAAGACACTCATTCGCAAAGGCAAGGCGTATCAAATCGCGAGCGTAATCGCGACCCACACCGACCGCGGAATGCAGCTCATGGATCATGAGCTCGCCAGGCTCGTCAAGGAAGACGTCATCGAGTACGGCGAGGCGCAGATGCGCTCGAGCGACAAGGCCGACTTCGAACGTCGTGTCGGCGATCGCGGGATCGAAGGCGACCAAGCGCAGCAGTCCCAGCCCCCGATGTCGGTGCCGCCAGTGTCGCACCCCCCAGTGTCGCACCCCCCGGTGTCGATCCCCCCAGTGTCGATCCCGCCAGGCAGTTCGAGCTCACCACCTGGCGATTCGCGGCCCCCTCATGGTCAACCGAGCCCGTCAACTCCGGGACCGAGGAGCCAGGCCCCACCGGTGTCGTCACCTCGCCGGAGCGAGCCTGGAGAGAGGCAAGCCTGATGGCGCGCATCGACTCGTTTCTCCGGCTCGTGCTGGATCAGTCAGCAAGCGATCTGCACTTTCACGCGGGCAATCCACCTATCATTCGGTACAACAAAGACCTCATCCCATTGCCATTCCGGACGCTGTCCGAGGATGAGACGCGCCGGTTCCTCCTCGAGACCATGACCGAGGAGCAGATCGACGTCTTCGAACAGGACCAGCAAATCGACTACGCCTACCAGATCGAGGGCTACGGCCGATTTCGGGTCAACGTGTTCCAGAAGCTCCACGGGATCGGCGCCGTATTCCGGGTGATCCCCGATCACGTACCTACCATCGACGAGCTTGGCTTGCCGTCAGTGGTACGCTCCCTCGCCGACCTCGGGAGCGGGCTGGTATTGGTCACTGGACCGACCGGCTCAGGCAAGACGACCACGCTCGCTGCGATCGTCAACGAGATCAACGCCAAGCAGCGGCGGCACATCATTACCATCGAAGACCCCATCGAGTACGTCCACCATGACCAGCTCTCGGTGGTGACCCAGCGACAGATCGGCGACCACGCGGCGACATTTCCATCTGCTTTGCGATCGGCGCTGCGCGAATCGCCTGACGTGATCGTCGTAGGAGAGCTCCGCGACGCCGAGAGCGTTGCGCTCGCCCTCTCAGCTGCTGAAACGGGCGTTCTCGTCTTCGGCACCCTCCACACCAACTCTGCAGGTAAAGCTATTGACCGCCTCATCGATGTCAGCGAGGACGACGTCCAGGCGCAGGTCCGAGCGGTGGTAGCCGTATTGCTGCGAACGGTGGTGGCCCAGCAGCTGTGCCGGCGGGCCCACGAGGATCGCCTCATTGCCGCTTGCGAGGTCTTGATGCAGAACTACGCGGTGTCGCATATGATTCGGGAGGCGAAAATCCACCAGATTGAGGGGCACCTTCAGCACGCCGATCCCACGACAGGGTCACAGAGCCTCGACATGTGCCTCCACCATTACATACGCGATGGCTTCATCACGCTCGAGGAGGCGCTCCGAGTCGCCAATCAACCTGACAGGCTGCGCCAACTGGTAGCCGATCTGCCCGACGAGCTCTGAGCGCATCCCGCAATCCCCTGGCCGGTCTCGATCGATTTGACGGAACGTAAAGCAGCCCTCGATCGAGCCAAACAGCTCGAAGGTGACCGGCAAGTCGACGCAGCGGCTCGGGCGTACCTGCAGGCGGGCTCGCTCGCCGACGCCGTGCGCGTGCTGGTAGAAGTGAACCGCTGGGAGGATGGCGGCAACCTGGTCATGGCGGCGTTGAAAACCAAGCCTGCCGATACCGGTTCGCTGCCCCCGCCGAAGCAAAAACTCGTGCGTCGTGCGGCGCTCTACTACGAGACAGCAGGACGAGTGGACAAGGCGGCAGCCTTGTTCAGAGGTCTCGGGGATCATGACCGTGCCGAGAGTGTCTTGGCTGGGCAACGGCCTCGCAGCAGCCAGCCAGGGCCGCGACCGTCACAGACGGCCCCGCCACCGACCTCCCGCCCGCCACTGGCTGCGCAGCAGCAACCGACCCATAGCCGGCCAGTGCCCCAAAGCCCGCCGCCAGCCCAAAGCCCGCTGCCAGCCCACAACCCGCCGCCAGCCCAAAGCCCGCTGCCAGCCCACAGCCAGCCGCCGGCCCACAGCCAGCCAGCCATGGCCCGCGCAGGGCACAGCGGGCCTCAGTCAGGCACACAACCGCCCACGTCCCAGAGTCCGGCGAAGCTCGCCGCCGCGCGGCTCGAGCAGAGTGGGGCCCTCGAAATGGCCTTGGATGCCTACGTGAAGCTACGAGCAACCGCCGACGCCGGACGGGTGGCTCGGAAGCTCGGCCGGCCTCTGGATGCAGCCGAGCTCTATGTGCAGTCCGGCCATGCGCTTCAGGCGGCAGGGTGCTTCCTCGAGGCCGGCGAAACCGGCAAATGCCTCGAGCAACTGCTGCGGGTGCCTCGCGACCACCGCCGCTATCGCGACGCCTGCGTCAAGGCGATCGAGCTGTCCCAACAGCTCGGCGCGCTGGACTTCAACCTCGACCGCTTCGTCACCCGCTTCATCCGCTCGGGAGTACAGAGTGAGGCCGAGCTCGCCGCGTTCTACCAACTCGGTCGCTTGTACGAAGCCCACGACTTCGTCGAGAACGCAGCAGAGGCCTACCAGCACGTCCAGGCACACACCCCGTCCTATCGCGATGCTTCGGCGCGGCTCGACGCCTTGGAGCATGACGCCCAGCGCTCCGAGATGGTCTACGAGAAGATCGTGCGCGACGACCAGGCATTCAGTGCGAGGCGGTCGCGCCGACCCAAGGCACTTTCCGGGGCATCGCAACCGGCGCTCGTGGATCTGCCAGACTTGCCGGATCTAGGCGAGCTCAACGCCATTCAACGGGCTTCCACACGCCCCGGTTCGTCCGCGCCTCCGCTGAGCGCGCCGCCGCCT
>JAUVCD010000829.1 GCA_030590865.1 Myxococcales bacterium
AAACCGATGATCAGACGTCCACTGGCCCAGGGCGGTATCGCTTGGCCAAGACGCGCCGTACAACGTCCTTATCGATCGGGGTGCCAAAGGCCTTGGCAATCTGCTGCGCAATCCGCGGACACCGCGTAGCGCGGGTTCCGCTGCTTCATCTCTATGATCGCTTCGATCACCGCGTCGGAGGGTCCCTTTGGTGTTAGCCGCCGCGTTCAATGGTCGCAAACAGGCACATTGTGTTGACGCTGCGTGACGTCTAACCGGGGTGGTCGGTGGTGGTCGGGATCAGCGAGCGTGACCGCAGCGGTGGGGCGATGATGACGTTGGCGCGGCCGGCCGTGAGGGCGTATCGGTCGGCCACGTTTAGCAATAAATTGGCCCAAGCCGCGACGCTGTCATAGACGGGTGGACTGAGCAGCCATCGCGTGCGTCACGGGGATGTGCCCGAAACAAAAATGACGACGAGAGGTTTAGCGGCCTATCTCGTCGTCGGGTGCTCGCCCCAGAGCGTTGAAAAAGAGCGAAGCGGTAGCGACGGTCGGCGAAGTTGGTCACGAGGTCAAGTATTGGTTGGCACAAGATGGTGGAGTGGAGGCTGCGCGGCCGAGCCACTGCGCAGCGTGCGGGGCTGCTGCGTATCGGGCAGACGGCCGAATCACGCTGCATGGCCACGGAACCCGCAAACGGACGCTGTGGGGCCCGCGACGGCCAACGGGTCTGCCGGCGACGTGGGAGATCGTCGTGCGGCGTTTTCGCTGCAGAGTTTGCCGAGCGGCGCGCACGGTGCAGCCGCCTGGGCTCCGCGCCCGGCTGCGATATTCGCTGCCGGTGATCGCGCTGGCGCTGATGGCCTGGGGGCTGTGGCTGTGGCCAGCGGTCCAGGTCCGCGAGCAGCTAAGCCCGTGGCACAAGCTCGGCGCGACTGACGCTGAGCGGTGGCCAAGTTTGCGGCGCTGGGCGCGGCGGGCCGCCGCTTTGTTTGGGCTGCCGGTAGCGACCGCGCCCACGGCCCGAGCGCAGGCATTACGCGCTGTGTTTTTGGTGCGCGCCCGTGGCCCCACTGACCGACGCGAAGCCGAGCAAGTGACCATCGGCGCTGCCGTCCGATGATCAGCTCAACAACGACAACGCAAAGGAGAAAGCGCCCACCATCGAGCGCCTCTGTACGAGCGGCAGGGGCGGAGGCACAACGGTGCAATGAAGCTAGAACCGAAAGATCATGGAGAACGAGTCGCGCAGTTTCGTGCGCAGATTCTGGGTCCGGTGCTGCACGCCGAGCTGCAACGCGGCGAGTTACTCGCTGAGCTGCGACTGCTGTCTGCGCGACGGTTTCGTCCCCCCGACAGCGACACGACACGCACGTACTCGGTGCACACGCTGCTGCGCTGGCGGCGTCGCTATGTGGAGGTGGGTCTCGACGGCCTGCGACCTGTATCGCGACAGGTAGGCGATTGCCTCGCGCTGAGCGAGGAACAACGCGGACTGGTGCTCGAGATTCGTCGCCAGCATCCGAGTGTGCCGGCCAATGTCATCCTGGCCACACTCGAAGACGATGGCCGCATCGCCCGCGAGCTGATCACGGCACAAACACTGCGGCGTCTGTATCGCCATCACGACATGGCGCGTCGCGCCAGAGCCAAAGCAGGTCGTGACGATGGTGAGCGTCGGCGTTGGGAAGCCGGCTTTGCCGGCGACTTGTGGCACGCCGACGTGTGTCATGGACCGACGCTCAAAATCGATGGCCGGCGGGTGCCGGTGCGCGTGCATGCGCTGCTCGATGACAAGTCGCGCTACATCGCCATGCTGCGCGTGTTTGGCCACGAGCGCGAAGTCGCGATGCTCGATCTATTGGTCGAAGCGATTCGGCAGTGGGGCGCGCCGCGCCGGCTCTATCTCGACAATGGTGCTACCTACAGCGGCGTGGCGCTGGCGACCGCGTGCAGCCGGCTGGGCATCAAGCTGATCCACGCGACGCCCTACGATCCACAGGCGCGCGGAAAAATGGAACGCTTCTGGCGCACGATGCGCCAGGGCTGCATGGACCACATGGGCCCACAACCATCGCTACACGCGGTCGGCGTGCGCCTCAACGCGTTTGTCACCGAGCGCTATCACAAGGCCGCGCACGCCGGGCTCATGGGCAGCTCGCCGGGCAAAGCGTGGGCCGAGCGTCAGTGTAACGAGCTCGACGAGGAAGCTCGGCACCGGGCGCTGACCGTGCGCACCACGCGGCGCGTCCGCACCGACTGCACCGTGTCTGTCGGCAACATGGACTGGGAGCTGGCCGAAGCGTTTCTGGCCGGCCGCAAGATCACCGTGTGTCGAACGCTCGCCGACCCTCAGCGCGAACCGTGGGTCGAACACGACGGTCGCCACTATGACCTGAGTCCGGTCGACCCGGTGGCCAACGGTAGGCGCAAACGCAAGAAGCCCACGCCCGGTGTCGACGCTGTCGACTTTGATCCGGCCACCGTGCTGGTCGACCGCGCCGCGCGTCGTCTGCCACGCGGAGGGAAACGATGAGATCGCCCGCGTGGCTGCGTCACTTCGCCCTCAAAGATGCACCCTTCTCAAAAGACCTGAGCGACAAGGATCTGTGGCTGCCGTCTTCGCGCAAGAACATCGTCGACGACCTGGTCGACGCGCTCGGTGACCGCAATCACGCCGTCATCGTCGGCGAACCAGGCGTCGGCAAAACCTGCATCTTGCGTGCGTTACGTGCCAGGTTGCCAGAGTCCGGCTTTCGCCTCACCTACTGCCACAACGCCACCCTCGGGCGTCGCGACTTTTACCGCCAGCTCTGCCTCGCTCTGGGCCTGCCCGTTAAAGCGACCGCCGCCGGCGTGTTTTGCGCCCTGAACAATCACGTCACCGAGCTGGCCCGCGACCGCGTCCACCCTGTGTTTCTTTTGGACGAGGCCCAGCTCATGCGCGACGAAGTCCTGCAGCACCTGCACATCCTGAGCAACTACTACTGGGATCAAAAGCCATTGCTGTCCATCGTCCTGGTCGGCTTGCCCGACCTCTGGCGACGCCTCAGCCTCGGCATTCACCGCTCGCTGTGGTCGCGCATCCACTGCCGCGTCGCCCTCGAACACGCCAACGCTGAAGACACGGTCGAGTACATCAGCTACCGGCTCGAGCGCGTCGGCGGCAAGCACACCCTGTTCGCCTCGAACGCTCTGGCGCTATTGCACGAGGCAACGGTAGGCCAGCTCCGCGACATCGACCGTGTCGCCACCGCGTGCCTCCGCACCGCCGCCCGTAAGAAGATCAAACGTGTCGACATCGAGCTCCTGCAGGACGCTCTCGACGCAGACACCCTCCTCGACTGACCAACCGACAGCCTCTACCTCGGCGCGCAGCCGCTTACGCGGCGCGCGCCACATCGGTACCAAACAACGTCATCGCTTCGAGGGCATCAGACGTGAACGTCAACACCAGCTGCGCGCGCAGTTCGTCCGGAAGCTGCGTCTCTCGCAGTCGGCTCACGGCACGCAATTCGGATCGACGCCCACGCGGCAGCGATTGCCCATGTTGTCGATAATGACTTGCCCCGTCTG
>JAUVCD010000761.1 GCA_030590865.1 Myxococcales bacterium
CAGACGGGCTGCCCTACATCGTGATGGAGCTGCTCCGCGGGCAGGATTTGGGTGGCCTGATCACCGAACGGGGACGGCTCGACGTGGTCGACTCACTGCTCGTCATCGTCCAGATCCTCAAGGGGCTGCACCACGCTCACGGCGCAGGCATCGTCCATCGGGACCTGAAACCCGACAACGTCTTCTTGGTAGAGCGGGAGGACGAGCCAGTAACCGTGAAGCTGCTCGACTTTGGCGTCTCGAAGATCGCCGCGACCTCGGAGATCCCCCTCGAAACGCTGACCCGCCAGGGTGCCGTGGTGGGCACCCCGTACTACATGTCTCCCGAGCAGGCGCAGGCCTTCCCCGACGTCGACGGCCAGGCTGATCTCTATTCGGTGGGGGCGATCCTCTACGAGTGCTTGACCGGCAGGCCTCCTCACATCGGCAAGTCCTACGAGCAGGTCATCGTGAACATCTGCATGAAGGACGCCAGCGACGTGAGGGAGCTCAACCCAGAGGTCCCCGACGGGGTAGCGATGGTGCTCTCCAAAGCGCTCAGCCGAGAACGGGAAGACCGGTTCGGTAGTGCCCGGGAGATGCTCGATGCGGTGCTCGAGCATGCCCCTGAGGGAGTGAAGGCGGCGACTCCCTCATCTCAGCTGCGCGCTTCAGGCGGCTCGCTGTCAGGGCCTGGTCGAGAGGTGGTCACCCCCAAGATCATATCGTCCCCAGGCACCCTGCCGGCCAGCGAGCTAGCCGATACGGTCCACGCCGACTCGCAGGGCGTTTCGCCGCCCGATGACGAAGAAAAGGACAGCACCCTGGCCCGGACCGGCGATCCGTCGACCGCCGAGGTGCCTACCGTGCGCTCGCCCAGCCAGTCCGGCGAGCTTGGGCTGCCGACCGGACGTCGCTGGCCGCTCGCCTTGGCTGCAGCCGTGGCCGTGGTGGGCGTCGCGGCGCTGGTGCTCTCGACCTCAGAAGACGACCTGCCGGCCGACACCACCACCGGGGCAGCGGTCGCCGAACCGAATGATGAGACGGTGCCCGTCACGACCGATCAGCCGGAACAAGCCCCGCCAGAGATCGTCACCACCACGTCGCCAGGTGACCCACAGGCTGACGGGGGCGCCCGACCGGCGACCGCCGTGACCAAGCGCCTGCCAGGGGGCTCGACCACGAAGACCAAAATCGCCAAGCCGGCACCCACGAGCAAACCTGCGCCGACGAGCGCGTCGCTGCCTGAGCCCAAGACACCGAATCCCACCGCAGACGGATCGAGCTCGCCGGGCCTCGAGCTGATGGAGAAGTGAGCCGTCCGGCTAGACCGCGGCACGGGCGACCGCAGGCATTGCGGTCAGCGGCGTCACGGCGACCTCAACGATCCGCCGGAACAGTGCGCCGCGCTCGGCTGCCAAGCACATACCCCGCTCGTTGAGGCGAAAGACGAGCTCATCGAGGTAGTAGTCGCTTCGCTCGAGGGACAGCGCCGGCGCGGTCCGCAGCCAGATCCTGAGCATCGCGGTCATCAGCTGCATGCATTGCATCCGGGCTTCGTAAAGCTCGTCGGCGCCACCGGCCACGAGATGGCCGTAGCCTGAGGAACGGAGGCGACCGTAGCCGCTCCAGGTGCCGGTTCGCAGGGTGCTACCTCGACCAACCGTCTCGGTGACGAAGCGCGTCATGGCGGGTCCATCCACCCGCTCGAGACGCCGGATGCGCACGCGACCCAGCTCGGAGCCTCGGGCCTCGACGGCGACGGCAACGATCCGGTGACCCAGGGTGCGGCGGTTCCCCGCCCCAGGCAGCTCGAGCTCGATGGGTACCTTGGCGACCTCGACCAGGCCGACCAGGGGCTCAGCAGAGGCTGCCGCCATGATGGTGCGGAGCTGCTCGAGCCAGGCCCACACCAAGGCGGGCCGGCGGACGCCGAGCACCTTGGCCAAGCTATCCGGATTGGCACCGTGATCGGTGGCGAACACCTCCCAAACGGCCCGAAACCAGCCGCAGAGCGGCAAGGGAGACCGATCGAGCAGCGTCCCGGTCGCCGGCGAGCTCACCGTGTCGCAGGTCGGACAGAGCCACAGACCGCGTTCCGAGCGCTGAGCTGGAGACCGGTCACCACAGTGGGGACAGACGAACCCGCGGGGCCAGCGCACCGCCGCCAGATACTCTCGACAGGCGGTTTCGTCCCTAAACAGGTGGGCGAGCTCGGTGGCGTCCCGAGGGCCTGACAGCCGCTGGGCCACTGATTCGGCCAGGTACTCCCCTGAGCGGGTGCGCCGCACTGACTCATTGCGGCGCGGATTCTGCTTGGATCCCATGGCTCCTTGACGAGCAATTGCCGTTCCATGCTCCTGGCCCAGCACGTCTTGTCTTGTGGAACGAAATCATTGATCTTCTTACCGATCGACCGCAGCGAGCCCGGCCCTTCGCTGACCGAACTGTTCAGAATGATGACAACAGCCAGCAGCTGTTCACACACTGAACAGGCTCCAATTCTCTATTGGCTATCAACCCTGGGGGTTCGCTACCCTAAGCGACAGCCCACCATGCGAACGTGGTTCATCCAGATCTTCGTCTGCTTCGCTTGCTGGCTGGTCGCCACCCCAGCGCTGGCCCAGCCTGGTGAGGCTCCAACAAGCGAGACGCCCGACGCCGCCGGTGAGCCGTCCGGTGACCCCTCGACGCCGGTGGACGAACCGGCGCGGAAGTCGGAGTACCAGCGCCACCTCGACAACGGCGTCAAGCTCTACCGGGACGGAAACTACCCCGCAGCCATCGCCGAGTTTCAGGAAGCCTACAAAGCCGAGCCCAAGGCGAGCCCGCTCATCAACCTGGCGCTGAGCTACAAGAAGCTGTTCCAGTACGCCAAGGCCATCAAGGTGCTCG
Organism: Myxococcales bacterium; assembly: GCA_030590865.1. GTDB lineage: Bacteria > Myxococcota_A > Polyangia > Polyangiales > Polyangiaceae > JAPYTK01. The sequence continues at coordinate 2,875 of JAUVCD010000761.1, forward strand.
AGCAAGCGCTCGGCAAACATGCCGAGACGATGAAACCGGCGCACAAACAGGCCGCCGAACGGGAGGCCCGGGAGCTCAAGGCACTGCTCGCCTGGGTCACGGTGAGGTTGAGCCCTCCGACGGCCCAGCTGTTCATCGACGACGAACGGGTGGCGTTCGAAGATGCCCTCAAACCGCTGGCCCTGTCGCCTGGAGGGCACAAGTTCCGAGCCCAGGCCGATGGCTACAAAGAGCTGGAAGTGTCGCAAACGGTCACCTCGGGCATGAACAATCCGAGTGTAACGCTCACCCTTCAACCGACTACCGGTGAGCTCATCGTGACGGCCTTCCATGCCAACGCCTGGATCGAAGTGGACGGCAAGATGCGGAACCAGGGCACCTGGAAAGGTCCGCTAGCGCCTGGAGTCCACGCAGTGCGAGTGCTGCGGGACGGCGACGCCTACACCATCCAGGTGGTGGTCCAAGAAGGCGGCCGTTACACGGTCAACCAGGGTGACGACGGCGAGCTCGAGTCCAACGCAACCGCCCCGCTGGAAGGAAGCGAAAAGGACCCGTTCGGCGTGGTGGTTCCCGAGATCCTGCGGGGCTTCTACGGCCTCGGCAGCGGCGCCCTGTTGACATCCATCGTGAAGACCGAGAGCTTCGTGGCGGACGAGAGGAACCGCTGGGGCGCTGCGGGCGGGCTACACTTGGGGTACCGAGTGGCGAACTGGGCGGCCTTCGAGGGGATGGGCCAGTTCAGCGATGTTCGCGTCGAAGGCACCGTCAAGGACGTGCCGACTCAATACACGCTCCAGACCGTGCGCTTCGCCGGCATGATGCGCATCATGTTGCCAGGACACACGATGGTCCGCTTCGTGGCCACGGTAGGAGCCGGACTGCTGATCGAGAGCCTGCACTGGAAGGAGCGGCACCTCCTCACCGACGGCAACGGCACTATCGACCCCCTCTACGAGGACACCAACGGCATCGGGCCCTTCGCGGAGATCGATCTGGGCGTGGAGGTCGAGCTCAGTAACGTGCTGATCGACCTGATGGTGCAAAACAGCGTCCAGAGCACCAAGCACTTCGATCACGGTGAGGCGGAGCTCAACGCCTTCGATGGCAACACGCACTTGGTGATCGGCCCAGCAATACGAGTCGGCTACGGGCTCTGGTGAGTTGTCCCTCCTGAAAGCGTTTCTTGGTTCGCTGATCTCAAGCCTTCGCACCCACCATGAGCTGGCAGTGGAGAACCTCGCGTTGCGCCAGCAAATCGGAGTGCTTCGGCGATCGGTGAGCT
>JAUVCD010001015.1 GCA_030590865.1 Myxococcales bacterium
CTGGTGCCTGGATCTGGCTACAATCCACCGCACAGGGCGAGCTGCCACCCTCACCACCGCTACCGCTAGTGGTACCGCCCTCACCGCCGCCACTGGAGGTAGACCCACCGGAGCCGGAGGTCGAGTTGCTGCCTCCGTCGCCTTCGAAAGCCACCGAGCCTTGAGCGCAACCGATCGCGCCCCACAGGCCGCCGCTGACCGTAACGATGGCGGCACAAATCGCGCTCGACAAACGATAGCTATCCACAGGTCACCTCCAAGCAACTGTAGTTTGAATATACACAGCTTCGCCGTCCACCGGCCAGCACCACGAACGCCAGCATGACGGCCGGCGCGTACTGCTTGTCTGTCGTCTGGACGGCTTGGGCGCCAATGACCAGGGCGATGTAGAGCAGAATGACGAAGGCCACCTCTTTGAGCACCAGGGCTTCAGCCATCGCCATCAGACCCGTCATGGCGATGACGAAGATGGCCACGCCATTAAGCAGTGTATATCCAGTACGCGCACCAACGGCCTTCCACCCAGGATGACCCATGTACACGGTGGTTGGGAAACACCCGCCGAAACAGGCTTCCAGCATGGTCCCAGCACCATCGACAAGCATAGCCTCCCGGGTAGGATGGGCATCGCCTGCGGCAGCGGCGCTCTCCACGTTGTTCATCGTCTCGATGAAGTTGTAAATGGCCATTGGAATGACCACCATCATAAATGGCGCCACAGTGGCGAACCCTTCGATCAGCTCACCGACCACCGGCGTGGGTAACTTGAGCCCAATGTGGGTCGACGGAGCGGTCACCTTGTCCCAGGTCGCAAAGCCGGTCCCCTAGGCCACGCCGACCTGCCACGCCAGTGCCGCGTCCTTGGTCTGCCAATAGACTGGCCCGATCACCAGCAACAGGTAGGCGAACATGATGAGCGTCGAGATGCCGTAGGGCAGCGTCGTCACGTCGTGGCGCTGCTCGCGTCGAGCGATTCGACGGGCCAACAAGGTGTACTAGGTGTTGCCCGCGAGTATCGCGAGAGCGCAGCCGGGAATGACCCGGCCGAACACGATGTCAGGGGGCATCTGAAACAGCCCCGTCAGCCGGGCCGCGAAGCTCAATAGGCTCGCCCGAGCCGTTCGAGCGCCAGCACTGGGTCGCCCACCTTCTCGAGCATCGCTTTGGCCTCGTCGCCGAGCGCCTCGATCACCTCTGCAGGCCCGGCTACTTCTTGGTGAGCGACTAGGCAGACCGAGTTGCCCTGCTGATCAACATAGATGCCGTCAGGCGGCTCACCTGGGATGAGTCCTTCATATTGGGTGGGAGGCTCGGCGGCGCGAATCAACACCCAACCATCGCGGTCGAATATCCGCCAGTCGACGGCGTTGGCTTTCGCGTCCTTCTCCAGCGGCTTCCAGCCCGGAGCGTCGTACTTCCCCTTGAGCAACCAAAGCGGTTCCATGGCTATTTCCCTGCCCGAGACGGCTGACGTCCTACACGCCCGCTCCAGCCCGGCCGTGCAACAAAGGCCAGCTGCGCCGCGCCGTCAAGAACCGGGTGATCTCGACCGGCTCACGGGGCTGGCCCCGGAATAGGCGCATCGGGAGCGCGAAGGCGCTGAAACACGGCGCGCGGGATCGCGCTGACTGCGGACCACCGGCCATTCTGTCCCATCCCAGCACGGCACGGCGCCCGCCTCCGGCCCCCTGCGGGCCAAGCTAACATCACCGCTTCGTAGCCCTGATAGGTCTGCTTCACTCTGCGGACGAGCGCTAGGCGCAGGAGTGCATTGGACACTTCTGAGTAACCCAAGCCGGTGGCCTGGCAGAGGGCATCGGGGTGCCAAGCGCCGCGGCTGCCCATCGTGGCGAGCAACTGTGCTGCCTCGGGCGGCAACAGGGACTCGCCGCCGTCTTGGTCGCCCGTATTGCCAGCAACGCCGCCGTCGCGCCCGTCACCCAAGGCCGCCTCGAGCGATGACCCAGGTTGGGTCATCGGCGCGCCGACCCATGCTCGGTGCTGTTCGATAGGCTCGCCACTCTCGTCGTAGAACTGCAGCTCCGCGTCAGCGTCGCCCTCGACCCGCAGCTGGCCCCCGTGAAGCTGACCATGGTGGGTGGTGCAGAGAACACAGCAATTGCCCCGAGCGTGAGTCCCGCCGGCAGCCTGGTGCTCGATGTGATGTACGTCCACGTAGCGGCGCCGTCCGCAGCCTGGCACCCGACAGCGGTCCCGGTCCCGAAGGCGCACCGCTCGCTTCACCTGGGTCGGAAGCGGCCCGCCCCGTTTCACGACCCGGCCTTCGGTGCGCAGGTCCCGTACCGTGGCCCCACACCCAAGCGCTGCT
>JAUVCD010000088.1 GCA_030590865.1 Myxococcales bacterium
GCCGGTGCCGGTCGAGGTCGAGGTCGAGGTCGAGGTATCGGCGGTCTCGGTGTCGTCACTGCAGGCTCCCACCATGAGGCCCGCCGTCAGCACCACTCCGAAACTACCTGCTAGCCATCTCACCTTATCCATCTGGACCCCCATGTCGCTCCCGCGGAGCGCTGTCGTGAATCTCTCGACATCATCGTAACCCTGGTTGCTCCTGCGGGAAAAGCATAGGCACAGAATGGCGGCTCACCGCGCGAATGCTAGGACTCGAGACAGGGTACGGCGTCGAGGCACTCGGTCAGCTCTATCAACTTGTCGCAGTCGAGTGAGAAGTCCAGGTGGCATTCGAAAAGGTCAGCGGCCTCGGCCGGTGAGCAGGTGACGAAGGCCGCCTCGCATTCTAAGACGCACTCGTCATCCCCAGGTGGATTGACGCAGTACAGCAGATCATCGCAGAGCAGCTGGCACAGCTGGAGACAGTTGCCGGCTCCATCACAGATGCCGTTGCTGCCGTCGCCACAAGGTACGCCCCCCGGCTGGTTGACGAGTTGGCATTGGCCGCCGATACACGCGGGAGCCTCGCAGGTCGGCTCGGGGGACGGGCAGTCCGCCACGGTCGAGCATTGGCCCCCGCCGCCGGTACCGGACGACCCAGTGCTGGAGCTGGACGAGCTCGTGGATAGGGCCCCACCGCTGCCAGCGTCGATGATCGCTTGGCCGCCACAGGACCAGGCGACGACCAGCAAGGCAGAGCAAGCTAGCCAATAGGTGAGGCTGGTGGAGGTCACGGTCAACCCGCCTGAGTGAGGATGGTCTGGGTCGGATAGGCCATGTCCAAGCCCTTCTCGGTGAAGGTCTCGAGGATGGCGAGGTTGATGTCCGTCTGGGTCTGCAGAATGTCGGCCCCTGCCTTGATGTAATAGATGAACAACAGGTTCATCGACGAGTCGGCAAACTCGGTGAAGGCCACCAGGACCTTCTCCTCCGTCGCCTCGTGGTCGTCAGCGATCTTCTTCAGCGTCGCCAGCGCGTCTTTCATCTGGTCGGGCTTGGTGTCGTAAACCAGGCCGAGGGTGCTCACCACTTTGCGAGAGGGCTCAGCAGTCACGTTCTCGACAGCGTTTTCGGAGAACTTGGCATTCGGGATGGTCACCATGCGGCCCTCGAGAGTCTCGAGGCGGGTGCTGCGGAGTCCAATCTCGGTGATCTTACCGTCGTAGTCGCCAATCTTGACGCGGTCGTTGAGCTTGAACGGCCCATCCATGAAGATGGTGAGCCCGCCGAACATATTGGCGACCGTGTCCTTGCTCGCCATGGCCAGAGCGAGGCCACCGATGCCCAGCCCTGCGAGCGCGGCGCCTACGTTGTAGCCCGCATTGTTGAGCGCCATGATGATGGCCATGGCCCAGACGATGAACTTGGTGCCACGGCGCACGATCGGCAGCAGCTGATCATCCAAATCCGTCTCGCTCTTCTCGGCGAGGGGGATCAGGTACTCCTTGAAGAACGCATCGAACAGACGGGTGACGAGCCAGGCGACCAGCAGCACCACCACGAACTGGACGCCACCGTCGAGCCACCCGCGAACGCCCTCTGAGAGGTGGAGGGTGCCCACGGCGTACCAGATGCCGAAGATGGTCACCACCAGCGCCAGCGGCTCCTCGGCCATGTCGACGATCAGGTCGTCGATGCGAGTCTCGGTCTTGGCGGTCGCCCGCTTGACGATACCGCTGAGAATCCAATAGGCAATCTTGCCCGCCACGGCGGCGCCCACCACGATCGCCAAGGCGATCAGCCACTCCTTCACGGTGTTGCCGTAATACTCTTTGGTCAGCATCTCGTACATCGTCGGTCTCCAATCGCGGCGGATGCTAGCGACGTTGCACGGTCAGGAAAAGGGGTGTCGGAGATGGGTGCTCGTCAAGCTGCCGTGGTGCGGCGCCGGCGCCGGTCGGCGAGGGCCGCGAAGCTCAACAGCGACAGGATGCCCAGCGGTAGCGATCGGTTGTCCTGGGCGCCCAGGAGGCTGCACCCACAGCCATCATCGGCGTCGGCATCGGAGGCTCCACTGCTACTAGCAGCCGCGCCACCTTGGCCGGCCCCGCCGGTGCCACTGCTGCCACCTGGGGGCACGACGTCCAGGGTGAAGTCGCGAGTGGCCGTAGACTCGGCACCGTCGGTGACTTCGATGGTCAGCGAGCTGCTACCCAGCACCGTCGGCGTACCGGTCAAGCTGCCGCTGTCCAGCGAGATGCCGACGGGCAGCTCGCCACTGGCCAGCGCCCAACTGTAAGGCTGGGTGCCGCCAGCGGCCTGCAGGGCAAAGTCGTAGGCCGTGTCGATGACCCCGTCGGGCAGCTCGGTGGTCACGATAGACACGGCGCGGGGCCCATAAACAGGCAGCTCTGCGCCAACCTCGTAGGCCCCCAGATCCGGCGCGCTGCCGGTGTAGTCGTCGTTGATGCTGGGCAGCACAATGCCAGCGTCGATGGCATTGCAGCCCGCGGCCAGGGTCATGAACTGAGCGGGCACCGAGGCGGGCGGCGAGGCCGGCACGTTGAACGACTCGAGGCAGGTCGGCGCATCGATGGCAATCCCGTGGGGCTCGAGGCCGGTACCGGCGATGAAGTCTGCAAGGGTGTCGTAGCGGACGTCGTTCCACTTCATGGCGTAGACGTGCCCCGCCCAGTCGAAGCCATCATAGTCCAGGTTGGTGCGCCAATCCGCCGGCCCCGGGCTGCCGTTCTCCCAGCAGTACCAACCGTCGACCGAGATCCACAGGTTGTTGTTCGACCAGGCGCCGACTAGCTGCTGAGTGTCGTTGCTGACCACCTGCGCCCAACCCACGAAGGTGTTGTGGAGGATCACGGCCCGATCCATGTCGCGGATCTTGATGACGTTCTGGCCCGCCACGACCTGATTGCGGATGACATACCAGGGCGCGCCGCTCATGGGCTGGAAGCTGATGCCATTGTTGGCGGCATTGGAAATGCGGTTACCCCACACCCGCACGTTGGCCGGGCCGTAGTCGGGCTCGATGCCGTCGTCGGACACGTCAAAAATGTCATTGCCGTAGATGTCACAGCCGGCGCCAGGATAAGAGACCCCGTCGGCCACGTTGGTAATGCTGTTGTGGGCCACGATGTGCCCATTGCCGTGATTCAGCTCGACCCCTTCCCCATCGAGCGAACCGCTATCAGGCGGCTCGTCACCGGTGATGACGTTGTCGGCGATATACCAGTTGGAGCTCTCTTCTTTCGGGTAGACGCAAAAGTGACACCCGCTGATGGCATTGCGCACGATGACGACGTCTTCCGGGTTGAGGTAGGTCCCATGAATCCCGATCTCGCCGCCCGTGACGACCACCCGCAGCCCTTCGAACCAGGTATGGCTGCCCGTCAACTCGATGCCCTCGATAATGGCATCACCATCGCCAGCCGCCTTCCAGACCAGGTAGTTGCCCGGCTCACCGGCTGCATCGAACTCGATCCTGCCGCCATAGTTGCCGCCATGGAGCAAGAAGATGTCTCCCGCTGCGGCTACCGCTTGGGCCGCATCGATGCCCATGAAGGGATCAGCTTCCGAGCCGCTGCCCCCGCCCGAGCCAGGCACCACGTGATATTCGTTGCCGCCGACAGGCAGTATCGGCACCGAGCGGGTAGTCACCGCAATGGTCTCGGTGGTGTTGCCACCGTCAGGATCCGCCAAGGTCAGCCGCACCTCGTAGTCGGCGCTGGGCTCTAGAAATAGGATGCTGCCGGCCAGTGTGTTCGCCCCCTCGTAGTCCACCCGCAACAATGGCAGCGCCGCTGACCAGTCAGGCGCCCCTTGCACGCGATAGTCGACCGCGCAGGTGGCATCGTGGTTATCGTCGCCGGTGAGGGGCCACTCGATACCGATGGAGCGCAGCGTGACGTCGCTACTGACGGTCCCAGGAGTGGCCGCCGGCTGGGCGGCTGCGGTGAGCGGGAGGGACAGAAGCAAGGCGGTGACGGCGGACCAGACGTTCCTCATGACCCCGATGATCGCGGAACCCAGGCAGCCTGTCACGGAGGAAGCCGTCGGCTCGCTCGACCTGGCTAGCTCTCTCGAAAAGCTAGCCAGGTGCTGCGCGCCGTTCGGTACAATAACTGGGCGCCCAGCGCACGCTCGGCAAATGAGGCTTCCTGCATCCCGAGGGCCACGAGCTTGGGATCGATCTGACTGCCGAAGCGCGCACGAGCCTCCGTCATGGTCCCTGGAAAACCACCGCCGGCGCGGCGGCCTTCAGCATGAATCTCTGCGCGATAGGCGGTGGCCCACGCCTCGCCCCAGGCCACCGGCATCTCGGCGAGCAAGCGACGACGCGCCTGGGCGGCACGCGGCCCCTTCGCTCGCCGCACGGTTCCGGGCTTGCTCGACGCGCCTTCGCTACGTTTCTCGCTCTTCGGCATCTTCTGAGCTCGCGCGCTAGACCAGGCTAGGCGCTAGGGCATTGTGGTTCAGAACATGCAGAGGTGGACGAGCAGTGGCGAGGAGTGGGCGCATTGAAAGACGGAACTATGTCGACGAATCGTCAGAGACGAAGGTAGCACAGTTTTCTGGGTCACCTGCCGCAATCCGGCAGAACCGTCCAACAGCGGGGCGCAGCGCCAGCGCGCTGATTCAATTATCGCTGGTCGGCGGGATTGATGCGCAAGTCCCGGCCGTTGAATTCGGTGCCATCGAGCGTCTCGATCGCTTTGGCTGCCTCATCGGGCTTGGCCAACTCGACGAATGCAAAACCCCGTGATCGCCCGGTGTCGCGATCTTTGACCAGTGAGGCTTCGACAACGGTGAAGCCCTTTTCCTTGAATAGGTCGCGGAGCTCTTGCTCATCCGTACCGAAATCTAAGTTACCCACGAAGAGTCGGGAGCCGCCAGGATGTCCGCGTCCGCCACTACGCTGGTGAGCCGCGCCTGGATTCATCGCTCGCTCCACGGCCGCCATGACCTCGGCGTCCGTCGCCTTGTCTACCGGCGGGGGACCGAGGGGAATCGCGTCGAGGTCGTCGTCCTTCAGGCCACCGCCTGATGAGGATCGCGCCTGCTTCCGTGTCCGACGTGCGGCTGCGCGCTCTTGACGAGCCTTCTCTCTTTTTCTTCGCTCAAATCCGTGATTGGTCTTTCTTGCCATCAACTCACTTTCTTCGGTTGCAAAAACGCTGCAACCACATCATCGACACAGTTGCAGCGTATCATCATCGACACCGAAGCGCGGGCCCCGGTCGACTGAGCTGACTACCAGCGATCGCGCCGTCCGCCACCGCCGCCGCCGCCGCCGCCGCCGCCGCCGCCACCATAGCCGCCGCCGCCGCCGCCGCCGCCGCCACGACGCGGTCGCTCGTGGGCCTCATTGACCTTGAGCGACCGCCCGTCGAGCTGGGTGCCGTCCATCTCGCCAATCGCTTTTTCGCCGTCTGCGTCTTCGGTGAAGGTCACAAAGCCGAAGCCACGTGAGCGGCCACTCTCGCGATCATTGATAACTTTGGCATCTTCGACTGCGCCGAAGCGCTCAAAGGCGTCGCGCAAGGCAACGTCATCGGTGTTCCAGCTCAAGCCGCCAACAAACAGTCTCTTGGACATCGGTTCACTCCGTTTTTGCCCCACCCTTCGCGGAGCCTCTTCAGTTTGAGCGCAGCCGACTGCCAGCCGGTCCACGCCCCCGGCAACCCCTGCGGGCCGCCTTCTCGAGAATGCCGACAATCAAACGAGAGACGGCACACTGCCTCACAACCCTGGACAAGCACTGCCGATCCGAACCATGACACGCGGCAGAAGCTGCTCCCCGAGTCGCAGTGGGCATGAAACAGGGCCTAAATATGACTGGCTGCGACCTGCTGTCAACTCGCATCGCCTCCAGAATGCTGGGGTCTGCGCATTTGCTCAGCATGCGCCTGGAGCCACTAAAGTAGGGTTAAGACAGGGGTCAAGGAGCACGGCAGGTCCGGCCAGTGAGCCCCAGCTAGCGACTGGACCATCCCGAAGCGGGCGGTCTGAGGACGCTCGGCGTGGGCCGGCAGACGTCGGAACCGCTGCGTGCCAACTAGCTGAGATCATTAGAGGGGCGTGGGTTGCGATCCGGCGCCTCAAGACGGCCCTTTGCGGCTGGTGGCTCGACGCCCTGGTGTTACGATCGCCTATCTGAAGGGGAACAACATGAAACAAAACGCAACGTCGCGACTGCGAGCCCTCACGCTCACGCTCACCGAGCAGTGCAATTTGCGGTGCCGCTACTGCTATGTACCGGTGGCGCGAGGTCGGAAGATGACCAGCGAGGTCGCCGACGCCGCCGTGGATCTGCTCCTGGACAAGGCTGCTGGCGACCGGGTCTCACTGTTCTTCTTCGGCGGAGAGCCGTTGCTCGAACAGAAGCTGATGCAACGGGCCACCGAGCGGGCGCAGGCCGCTGAGGAGCTCGAGGTCGAGGTGGGCGTCACGACCAACGGCGTGCTGCTCGCAGGCCAAGCGCTCGAGCAATGTCGAGCCGCAGAGATGCGCATCGCGCTGAGCGCAGACGGCGACGCTGGGCCGGCGGAGCGCGTCTCGGCCGGAGGCGTCGACTCGACCGCCCAGCTCCAGGAGCGGCTGCCCGACATCCTGTCGCTAGAGCCAGACTGCCCCATCACTGCTCGCATGACGGTGACTCCTGCCAACGTGAGCCACCTCGCCGACAACGTACAGGCCCTCGCCCGAGCCGGCCTGCGCCGCATCGTCTTCTTGCCGGCCTACGAGCTGGACTGGACTGACGAGGCCGTCGCGCTATGGGCCCGCGAGCACCGGCGGATCGGGACCTGGCTGCGCGGCATGACCGGCGCCGGCCAGCGCCCGCCGTCGTTACCAGGCTGGCAGGGCATCGAAGCACGACTGGCTGGGGGCAAGCCGCGTCGCGCCTGCGGTGCCGGCACCCGGGCGGCCGCCGTGTCGACCGAAGGGGAGATCTATCCCTGCTACCGCTTCGTCTTCGCCGAAGATGCCGCCGACTATCGCCTGGGAGATGTGTCCACCGGCCTGTCGAACGATAGGGCGCTCGCGCTGATGCAGTCCCTGCAACCTCAACACCTGAAGCCAGAGGAAGGGGATTGCGCCAGCTGCCCGTCACGAGATGGCTGCACGTTCTTCTGTCCCGCCCTCGGCCACCTGATGCTGCGCGACCCCTTGGGCGTGCCCGCAGCGGTCTGCGGCCTGATGCGTGCGCAGGTCGAGGCCATCCGACCGACCGCCGCAGTGAGGCGACCTCGTGGCGCGGGACCGGTACCCCGCGGCGCCTGGGTCACAGCGGCTGCCTTCACCGGAGCCATGGTCGCGCTCGGTGCGGCCTCGTGCAGCTCGGACGTGACGACAAGCGACGATGACGATGACACTCAGGGGGGCCTTTGCCCGGTGCAGATCGACGGCGGCCAGGGCGGCGCAGGCGGCGAGCCGGTCGGCGGATTGTGCCCGGTCGAGATCGACGCCGGCATCGGTGGCGCAGGCGGCGAAGGGGGACTCTGCCCGATCGAGTTCGACGCCGGCAGCGGCGGCGCCGGCGGCGCGGGCGGCGGGACCGGGACCGGCGGCCAGGGACTGGCTGGGATCTGCTGAGCTGACGGGCCCAGAGCTCAGCTGAGGGGCTAGCCCTTGCGCGCCACCCACACCTGGCGGATCGAACGTTTCCAATTGAAGGCCTCACCCCGCAGGCCCCCGTGCAGCTGGTCGACGACGAAGCCGCAGTCGGCCAACAGGCGCGCCATCTCGCTGGGCGCATACATGCGCACCACGCTCGCCGGCATCTGCTCGCGTTTGCCATCGGTTCGAATCAACATCCGCTCCGAGGTGAGCCGGCCGCTGAGCCCGTCATAGCGAGACGTCTCGCGCGTCACGCCAAAGGGCCCTTCGCGCCACCGCTCGCCGGGCCATTGGGCCATCAGCGCGAGGGGATTGGTCACATCGAGCAGCAGCTTACCTGCCGGCACGAGCACCTGATGCACGCCCCGCAGCACCGCAGCGTTCTGCTCGTCATCGAAGTAGCCGAGCACCGTGTACAGGCATGCGCAGGCGTCAAAAGGACCGAGACCGTCCAGCTCACGCATATCGCGCCGCTCGAGCGTCACGGTCGCTTCCTGCTCACGAGCCAATTGCTCGGCGAGCTCGAGCATACGGGCAGACAGGTCTACGCCAGTAACCTGGTGACCGAGCTTGGCTAGCGGAATGGCGTGGCGACCGACCCCGCAGCCGAGGTCGAGCACCTTCGAGCCCGGCTGCAGCGCCAGCGCGGTGTCCACGAATTCAGCGTCGGCCACCGCCAAGCCGCGACCCAATACGTCGTCGTAGAACGTCAGATAGCGATCGTCGAACAGCTCTTCGTACCAGTGCGCCACCTGGGGCCTCCTCGGCGATTGTCCCGGCTACGGAGGTAGGCTAGCACCGCGAGCCCCGGAGGAGCAGGCGGCGCAGCGGGCGGCCGGAGAAGGCTCCTCGGTTACTTGGTGAGCACGATCCGGTAGCGAGCTTGGCCGCTCTTCAATCGTTCCATCGCATCGTTGACCTGGTCGAATGGGAAGGTCTCAATCACCGGCTTGATGTCGTGCCGGGCGGCAAACTCGAGCATGGTCGCTATGGTGCCCGGGCTTCCGACCGGCGATCCGGACACGGACCGTTGGCCCATCAGCAATGGGAATACGGAGAGATCGAGGGGTTCGAGAGTCGCCCCGACGAAATGGAGCCGCCCCCGGGGGCGCAAGGTGCCGAGGAAGGCGTTCCAGTCGAGCTTCACGTTGACCGTCGAGATCACCAGATCGAAGCTACCGGCTGCCGCCTCGATGGCTTTGACGTCACGGGAGCTGATGATGTGCTGCGCTCCCAACTCCAAGGCCTCCGCGCGCTTGGCGTCGCTGGAGGTGAAGGCCGTCACCTCGCACCCCCATGCCTCCAAGAACTGCAGCGCCATGTGCCCAAGCCCACCGATGCCGATGACGGCCACCCGAGCGGTCGGCTTCAGGTCGAACTGAACCAGCGGATTGAACACCGTGATGCCACCGCAGAAGAGGGGACCTGCGCTCTGGGGGTCCACACCGTCTGGCAAGGCAACCACGCTGGTGGCGTGAGCACGCACCTGCTCGGCGAACCCACCGTGGCGCCCGACGATGGTTCTTTGGGCCGATGAGCAGAGGTTGTGGTCGCCACTCAAACAGGACGGGCACGTCTGGCAATAGGCCGCATGCCACCCCAACCCGACGCGGTCGCCGATGTTCAGCGAGGTGACCTCGTCGCCAGCCTTGGCGATGGTGCCGATCACCTCGTGCCCAGGCACCAGGGGGAAGGCGCTCATGCCCCAGTCATCATTGAGCATGCTCAGATCGCTGTGGCAGATGCCGCAATGCTCGACGTCGATCTCCACATCCTGCGGCCCCAACGGACCAGGGTCGTACTCAAAGGGTTTCAGCTCGCCGCCCGCTTCAAAGGTTGCATATGCTTTGATCACGTCTGTACCTCCAAGTGAACGACCGCCGTCATCGCCACAAACCGACGGTCGCCCAGCTAGATAGCGAACGACCCTGGCGATCCAGACTCCGCAACGTAACCATCGCGCAAGCCGGTGCCAGCCCAAGTGGGTCGCGAGCCACGGGGGCGACCTCCAGGTGGCGACGAGCCCGCCAGGGAGCACCAGGCTCGCTGGGCCCGGCAAGAAACCGTGGCGTCGCATGACGCGTCACCTCAGTGGTAGAATGGCCCCATGAAATCCTTGACTTGGTTCTTGGTGGCTAGCGCGGCGCTCGGCCTCTGGGCGTGCGGCAATGATGTTACAGTATTCGGAGACGGCAGCAGCGGCAGCTCGACCTCCACCTCGAGCGGCACCGGCGGCTGGACGACCACGTCGACGTCCAGCGGCGGTGGCAGCGGCGGCGGGGCTACCGTCTGCCCGGCAACATCACCTGCCCACGGAAGTCAGTGCGACGACCCTGGCTTGATGTGTGAGTACGACGACGGACCCATCCTTGGCTGCCGGGGCTGGATGGAGTGCGGCACCGACGGGCTGTGGTTCGTCATGGATCCGAACTGCACGTCCTGGCCTCCCCCGGCGGTCCAATGTCCGCCCGAGCCACTGCCACCAGGTCCCTGCTCCGAAGAACAGAACGGTACCATCTGCCTCTACCCCGACGACACCCAATGTGGCTGCACCAATTGCCTGGGCGGCCCTTGCGGCGGACAGCCCCAATGGATCTGCGTACCGCCCCCAGGCGGCGGGTGCCCGTCGGCAGCGCCAACCTTCGGCCAGCCTTGCTCACCCGAAGGCCTGGAGTGCCTCTACGGCTCCTGCGCTCTGGGGACCCAAGGTGAGCGGGATTGCGACGGCGGAGTCTGGGTCGACGTCGAGATTATGTGCCCACTGTAGGGGCCGCCGTATCGCCCGCCACTAGCAGTCTCTCCGCCAACTCGAGGGCGTCGAGCGGCCAATACTCGGGCGGACGGGGCCGCTTCACCTGCGGCGCCCCCGCCTCGGGTCGGCAGCTGAGCACGGGGCCGGTCCAGCGGCTCGGGATGGCGTCGATGCCGTGAGCCGCGCCGAGCAAGGCACCACAGATGGCGGCGGTGGTGTCGGTGTCGCCGCCGAGCATGATGGTGTCGACGATGGCGTCTTCCGGACCTTTGGCGTGGAGCAGTCGGTAGAAGGCGTTCTGCAGGGCGATGAGCACCCAGCCAGACTTGGGCCCATCGCACCCCTCGGGAAGGCGTGTCTCGGCGGCGGCGAGCACCTGCTGTACTGGATCGGCGGCGCCGGCGCTCGCAGCCCAATCACAGGTTTCGCCATAAACCTCGGCAGGAGTGGCACCATCGGCAATGGCAGTGGCGAGCGCTATCACGTAAGCAGCATTGGCGTCCTGGCAGACCGGGTGGGGGTGGGTGAGCTGCGCATCGGCCCGGGCCCAGCTGACGAGCCCTTCGCGTGGCGCCGCCGAAGCGAAGATGCCAAGTGGCGCAATGCGCATGAGCGCACCATTGGCCTGGCTCTGGGTACTGGCAGCGGCGCGGCAAGCGGCCGCCGCCGAGTCGCCGGAGCGCATCGCCGACAAGCCGGCGGACAGGGCACGGCTAATGGTCCCCCCGCGATCGAAGGGATCCGAGGCAAGCCAGCCGACATAGGCCGCAGCCACCTGCTCGTCGTCAAAGCTCTCTTGCTCGACCAAGGTGCGCGCCAAGGCGAGGGCCATTTCGCCGTCATCGGTGGGCTGACCTGCCAGCGTATTCCAGGTGCCGCCGTCGGCCAGCTCGCAAACCCCATCGGGGTACTGCCTCGCAATGTCGGCGGCCGAGCGAAACTCGACCGTGCTACCAAGGTTGTCGCCGATGAGCAGCCCCAACAGGCAGCCCTGGGCGCGGTTGCGGTGGGTGTCGTGAGGGATGGTCATTTCGGTCCCGATCCGCCACTTGCTCGGGTGGCGTGACCTTAGGGGTCTGATAGGCTGGGGAATCCGGCACCCCAGGGTCGGCTGGACGATGGGCCAACCCAAGGTCACGAGGAGTCTAGGATGTTTGCTCGCTGTTGCAAGACACCCCCATTGGAAGCTGACCACGGTGCTGCGGCCAAGGTGGTCGCTCGACTAGTTTCATTTGTGGTGGCCCTGCTGTGGGTCTCGCCCAGCGTCGCGGCCACCTACGAGGTCGGCCCCGGACAGACGCACGAAGCGATCGGCGACGTTCCCTGGGAGTCGCTCGCCGCCGGTGACGAGGTACTCATCCACTGGCGCACCGAGGCCTACCACGAGAAATTCGTCATCTGTGCACGAGGCGAAGCTGACAACCCCATCGTGATCCGAGGCGTGCCCGGCCCAGGCGGTGAGCTTCCGGTCATCGACGGGCAGAACGCCACCACCCGCGCCGAGCTCGACTACACCAACGCCAGTCGCGGGGTGATCAAGATCGGCAGCGCCAACAACCCTACCGATACCCTGCCCGCCCACATCGTGATCGAAGGCCTCGACGTCCGCTCCGGCCGCCCGCCCTATTCGTTCACCGGGCCTGATGGCAACCAAACCTACTCGGACAATGCCGCGTCAATCTACGTGGAAAAGGCCGAGCACCTGACCATCCGCCGCTGCTTGATCCACGACTCGGGCAATGGCCTGTTCATCGGCGCCTTCAACGGGGAGACGCAGAACATCGTGGTCGAAGGGTGCGGCGTCTACGACAACGGTATCGAAGACAGCATCTACCAACACAATAGCTACACCGCCGCCATCGGCATCACCTTCCAGTACAACTACTATGGCCCGTTGCGCACCAACTGTGGTGGCAACAACCTCAAGGACCGGTCCGCCGGCACGGTGGTTCGCTACAACTGGCTGGAGAGCGGCAATCGACAGCTCGATCTGGTCGACGCCGAGGACAGCGCGGTGCTCGTCAATCACCCGAGCTATCCGACCACCTACGTCTACGGCAACGTCCTGCTCGAGCCAGACGACGCGGGCAACAGCCAGCTGGTCCATTACGGTGGCGACAGCGGGACCGAGTCTGACTACCGCAAGGGGACCCTGTACTTCTTCAACAATACGGTGATCTCGACCCGCACCGGCAACACCACGTTGTTCCGCCTGTCGACCAACGACGAGCACGCCGTCTGTCACAACAATTTGCTCTACGTCACCGAGACCGGCGACCGACTCGCCATGCTGGCAGGCAACGGGATCCTCGACCTGTCCCACAACTGGCACAAGCCCGATTGGACCGACAGCCACAGCGGGTTGGATGGGACCATCAACGACGACGGCACCTCGGTAGCAGGCGCCGCGCCTGGATTCGCAGACGAGAGCGCCCAGGATTACCACCTGGCCGACGGATCGCCTTGCGTCAACGCTGGCGCCGAGCTGCCGGCGGCAGTGCTACCGGATCACAATGTCATCGGCCAATATGTGACTCAACGCAGCGGCGAGCCCCGACCGCTGGAGCCACCTTTCGACATCGGGGCCTTCGAACGCTGCGTGTCCGGCAACTGCTCCCCCAGCGATCCGGACGCAGGCATCGGAGGCGGCGGCGGCATGACCGGCAGCGGCGGATCACCGCCGAGCAGCACCACCGACTGGCCCGACGAATCCGGCGGCTGTGGCTGCGCCATGGTGGGCTCCCGAGTGGGCGGATTCACCGCCCTACTGCTAGGGCTGCTCGCCCTGGCTCGACGGCGTCGGCTCCCTGCTGGTGGTGGACATGTACATCATGATGTACAATTGCCTCGTGGCGAAACGAGTGAACATCTCGACGGCGCGGAAAGAGCTCCCCGCCCTCTTTGATCGTGTAACCAGCCGGGATGGCGAGCGGGTCGTGATCTGTCGTCGTGACGGTGGCAGCGACGCCCTGCTGGTGAGCCGGGACTACGTCGAGGGCCTCGAGCGAACGACCAGGCAACTATCTTCGGCGACGGACTTTCGCTTGATGGGCAGCGGCGAGCTGCTGGACCACGACGAAGACATCATCGAGGCCATCCGCGCGCAGGAAGCGCAGGAAGCTGAAATGCGACTCGACGAGCTAGCGGGGCGGCGGAGGCGATGAAGCTTCGGTGAGCCTGGCCGTGATCGACACCCACGCCCTACTCTGGGCGGTGACCAGCCAGCGACGACGACTGGGTCGCGCGGCGCGGCGCTTCATCGAGCGAGCCGACCGCGGCCAAGCCTCAATCTGCGTACCCACGACGGCGCTCATAGAGTTGGGTGAAGCCCATTGGCGAGGCGCCATTCGCCTGCAGGGAGGATTCGACGGCTGGGTCGACGGCATGCTCTCCAGCGGCCGCTTTCACGCCGCGGACCTCACCGTAGCGGTGGTCCGCCGTGCTCAGACCCTCTACGACATCCCGGAGCGAGGGGATCGACTGATCGCTGCGACCGCGGTGGAGCTGGATCTGCCACTCATCACGCGAGATCCGGAGATCGCTGAGACCGCTGGGGTCACGGCGATTTGGTAGCCGGCAGCTGGTGGCCACGGCTCGCAACGACAGGCACCTGCCCCCGATGACCTGGCGGCGCTAATCGCAGGCGGAGCTGTAGGCGTCGCAGCAGTTTTCGCAGTCCGCTGGATTCAGATGGTAGGTCACCCAGCAGGGCGCTGAGGTGGGACAGGTCGGATCGACGCGGCAAACCTGCGACCCTTCGGTGTTCCAGCTCGGAATGGTCACGCAGCGCCACGTGGAGGAGGGAACGTTCGGACAGGGATCGCCATGCTCACCGGTAGTGCCCCAGGGACACCCCGGGCAATCGCCGCAGTCACCGGGGCAGGTCTCGCAGGTCTCGTCGCCATTGCACTCATTGTCACCGCAGCTCGGCGCGCAGCCGCCACAGTCCTCGGGGCAGCTCTCGCAGGTCTCGTCGCCATTGCACTCGCTGTCACCGCAACCGCAGTCATTGTCGGCAACCCCATCACAGTCTTGGTCGAGGCCGTCGCAGATCTCGATCGCTGGCAGCACCTCTCCTTCGCAAGTGGACGTCCAGAGCCCACCATCGCAAAGCTGGGTGCCGGCCTCGCACAGTCCGATGTCGACCGTAGACGGCGAGCCGCTGTAACACGACTGGCTCGTCCCCTCGTCACAGCCACAGTCTTCGTCCAAGAAGCCATCGCAATCGTTGTCGAGACCGTCGCCACAGGCCTCCTCCTCAGGAAGCTGGTACCCGTCGCACTCGCTCCAGGTGCCGTCGACGCAGGTTGCGGTGCCATCGTGACACGCCCCAATCGAACGGGTCTCCAGGCTGCCGGGGTAACAGTCTTGGACCTCACCCTCATTGCTGCAGGGTCCCGTGGGAACCCCCGATGGTGCCGGGATCCCCGCGCCGGTGACATCATCGCCACAAGCAGCCACCACCAGGGCACAGAGGGCGGCCCAGGCGAGGCACTGCAACGGGACCTTCATGTCTACCATCTCGACCTTTGATCCTATCATGGCAGGCGGTCACCGCGGCTGGGCGGCGTATGGTAGCGTGAGGCCGTCATGAGAATTATCGCGGCTGCAGCCATTGCAACATCCCTCTCGTGTGTCTGCCTGCCCGCCCTCGCCGACAAGGTGCCCGCGCCTCCTGCAGACTGCCCCGACGGCTCCACCGCGGCGACCGGGCATGGCGGGCCCTATTGCAGACCAAAGAGCTGCGGAGCCACTGCGCCTTGCAAAGATGGCACGGTCTGCCAGGCCCGTGCGCTCTGCGTGGGGGAAGTCGTGGGCGGAGGGCGCCGGCGCGAAAACGTCCCACCGCCCAGGTATCCGAGCGTGGTGACTCGCTGTGACAAGGCGGACGGTAGCGCCTGCTCACTACCGGCGGACGCCGGACACCGCTACTGGGGCGTGAAGGAGGGCACCTGTCAGACGCTCACGGTCTGTGTGGCTGCAGACCTCGCCGCCCCTCCATCAAAGAGCACAGCCGAGCCTGACAAGACCGCACCGAAGCCCGATGAGAAGCCAACCACGGTCAGCAACAAACCGCCGTGCTCCTGCGCCGGCTCGCCTGCTGATCTGTCCATCACCATGATCGGAGCCGTGATGCTGTGGTGGCTGGTTCGCCGGCGCGCCCGGGCGTGAGGCATCCGGTTAGAACAGCGAGCGCCGCCATAGCCATCTTCGCAGAGCGCGCTTGTTCCAGGCAGTGCCTGGTCTTCCGGGAACTGGGCCAGGCGCTGCTACGGGTTCGCGATGCTCGTCAAGCAGGCTCGGCAATTGTAGTGGGGCATGATCTCGGCGATCCCAGCCGTAAGCCTCCCAGCTGACGACCAAATCTGACTCCAGGTCAGCTTGTGGCTAGCGTGATTCCGTGCGAGTGTTGCCAATTGGGCGCGCTTCAATCAACGGTTTTACCAGTGCTTACTTGATGGGCACTGGCGAAGCAGGCGCGACCGCAGCCCTTGTGCGCTGACAAGATCTGACACGATGAACCCAGTATGGGGTGAGGCCCGAGGACCGCACCCCACTCCGACGCGCCAAACGGCGACCCAATCCATGGGCAAAACCACCACTGCCTCAGACCACGGCATCCGCCCTGACGAACAAGTCCTGTCGGATGCCGTCGTCTCAGAGGTGGCGCTCGCTATCGGCGAGATGCAGCGTGCCGCCGGGCTGTGTTTCGCCATGACCGTGGGAAAGCTGGTGCTCGAGCGGTTCTTCGGTGGCGACATGGCGCTCTTGAGAAGCCATGGAAAAAAGAGCGTCTCGCTCGGCCGGCTGGCCGAACACCCTGCCCTGCCGATGAACAAATGCGCGCTATTCCGCGCCATTGCGATCTTCGAGGTGGTCGATCGCATGGGAGGTGTTGCCACGTGGAAACACCTCTGTGCCAGCCACGTCCGCGCCGTTCTACCGCTGGCCCCGGTCAAGCAACGCAAGCTGTTGAAGACCGCCGAATCCAAGGGCTGGACTGTTCGCACCCTGGAAGAAAAGGTCGCCAAGCTGCCACGCACCCAACGCCCCGGAGGCCGCCCCCAGCTCCCTGCCTTCGTGAAGACCATCCGGGGATTGCGAAAGTACCAAGACGCTCCTGAAGTGTACTTCGAGGGCATCAACGGTAGCAGTGACCTCAGCCGGACAGAGGCCAGAGAGCTGTACCAAATTGTGTCCGGCTTGCGGGCCCAGCTCGAGAGAGTCGAGCGGGGGTTGCACGAGCTCGGGCGCAGAGGGATTGACGATGATGAGGACGACGTGCCGAGCAAGAAGAAACGAGCACGTCAGAGACAGACGACTGCCGTCAAGAGACAACCCAGCCGCCGCTGACAACGCTGGCGACTCCGAACCGCCTGGGGACAGCGGCATGGACGGCATTCGGCCGAAACCGAAACCGCTCAGTTGGGCTGCTCGCCAAACACCTTGGCAATGACGCTGCCCAGCTCGAGGACCGAGCCGAGCGGCTTCTTGACCAGGGCGCCGATGCGGTAGCTCTCCAGCTCCGCTGTGGAAACCGCACCGGGGTAACCGGTGCAGACGATGATCCTCGGTCCATAGGGTCCGTAGCGCTCCCGGACGGCACCAATGAGATCGATGCCCTTCATCACGGGCATCTCGAGATCGGTCCACAGCAGATCGACCTTCAGCGCCTGCAACTGCTCGAGCGCATCTTGCCCATCGGACGCCTCATGACAATGATGGCCCAATGTCGTCAGCAACCTGACCAAGAAGCGCCGCACCGTGGGGTCGTCATCGACGACCAAGATCTGGTGACTCGTGAGGGCTTGAGATTCGCGCATCTCACCAAGCTTGGCCAGGCATCGCGCCAGGTAACTGGCCACCTCCTCGAGCTTGGCGACGTCATCGGGACCGATCCGGCGCGGGTGCTCGTCCCCAACATGGAGCATCCCTTCGCAACCCTGCGAGGTCTCGACCGGCACCAGCGCCAAGCTGGTCAGCCCCTCACGCCTGCAAGCCTCGGCATCGCCGTCGATCCCCTCGCAGGACGCAAACTGATCCCAATCGCTCTGCCAATAACTTCCAAAGGGAGTGAAGTGATCGGACACCATAGCGTCCGTCCGTGACAGAACCGCCCCACAGAGGCACGCCATGAGCGGCTCATCATTGCCATCTCGAAGGCACCCTCGTCCCTCACTCACGAAGGCGTCGCTGTATCCGTCGCTGCGGACAAAGGGGAAGTGACCCTCTTGGTCTCTCAACCTCAAGCCTCGTCCCGTGGTCTCAACCGATACCGCAACCAGGCTCAACACCAGCCCGGCAATCTCATCGAGGATCCCGTCATGACTCGGCTCCACGGCCCCACTCCTTCATCCCCCGGTTGCCCATTGTCCCCCATGAATGGTCACCGTCAAGGACAGTGTACGGGTGACTTGCATGATTTAATCGGTCGGCGCCGGCGAGAAAGTGGAGAAGATTGCGTCGCCGACGGCCGGCCGGAGGTCGGGATGACGGTTATTAGCCGTGAAACTATCAGCGCCGGTATTGCCCCAATTGGCCTCAATGGCTCCGCGAGCCCGATGATGTCTGTAAAGGTCCCTGTGGCTCGAGACGGCCAGTCCTCATGAGCCACAAACGTCGGTGTGGGCCCGGGGCGGGCGCACCGGCGCTTGTTTACTTGTGTGCGTTCGGTCGCCTGCGCCCACAGCAAGCCATTGAATCCGTGCTCAACAGCGCCGATCTTTGCCGGAGGCGGACACCGCCATACGGTGATGCTGTACGTGTCGCCCAACGCACCACTGGATGCGCTGGGGGGCCGATTCACCCAATACACATGAGGCGGGGGTACGATGAGCTGGAATCGAGGAACCTTCATGCGGACCGGCGGGATCGCGATGGTCGGAATCGCGCTCGTCGCGGCAACCTACAGCTGCCAGGACGATGGTGAGAACGGGGGCAGCGGCGGAACGACGACCTCCGGCACAGGCGGCTCGGGCGGGGCAACCGGCGGCTCGGGTGGGGCGACCGGTGGCTCGGGGGCGGGCGGAGATGAGGCATGCGTGCGCTGCGCGGCGGCATTTTGGGACGACTCGGCCAGTACGGAAACACTGTGCGAGACCAATGGGCCCCCGTCCTCGCAAGACCTGTACGACGCACTAGCGATGTGCGCCTGCGGCGACGAGGGTCCGTGCGTGACCAAATGTTCCGACAACCTCTGTAACCCCGCATCCGCCGTCGTAGAGCAAGCCTGTGAGCTCTGCCTGCCTCGGGAGTGCTTCGTTGAGCACCGGGCCTGCATCGGCGACAAGGACCCATTTTGCAACAACGACGATGGCTGCACCGTATACCTCGAGGATTGCGGGTGTTCCGACTGCTCAGGCACCTCGTTTTGCATCGCCGACCAATGCATCACCGATGACATTTGCACCCTCGATGATGCTTGCACCTGCCCTGACTGCGCCACTGACGTCTGGTGTTCCGACCCAGAGATTTGCCACGACGACGGCGAATGCTACGCCTTCTGGGAGGGGTGCCACTGCGCCGATTGCGTGGACGAAGCCAACTGCCAGGGACAAGGCGGGGGCGGCGGCTCCGGCGGCGGCAACTGACCGCACACGATCACGGCGGCGCACCGGCGCGGCTCCGCCGGGACTGTTGGTCGGGGCGTCGTCGCGAAAGCCAGACGTGCTATGCAAAGTGGCGTCATGAGGACCGCCGCACATGTCTTTGCGCTCCTATTGGTCGGCTGTTCTGCCGGCACGACCGGCAGTGGCGCACCCGAGCCGGCGCCGGTGGTGAGCTTGGAGGCCGCCGCCTCCGGGACTCGTCCCCAGGCATCAGCCGAACCCACAGCGCCGGAAAAAGTCGAGCCCCCCTGCGGCGTGGATCCAATTCGGTCAGTGCGCCTGTCTGAGGCG
>JAUVCD010000140.1 GCA_030590865.1 Myxococcales bacterium
GCTCATGGGTCTAGTCTGCTCATGAGTCTAGATCAGCCCGCAAGCTCGCTTGCACCGTTCGAAGGTGCGCCGCGCCTCATCCCGCGCCCGCAAGGCCGATTTGACCAGCACCTCCTCGACCAGCTCAGGGTGAGCCTCATAGGTCTCGAGCCTGGCCCGTGCCGGCGCGAAGCTCCGTTCGATGAGCTCGCCGAGTAAAACCTTGGCATGCCCATAGCCGAACGGCTCGCCCTCCCGTTTGCCCGCCTCGTAATAGGACGCGATCCGGTCGAGCTCGTCCCCTGTGACGAACAGCTTCGTCAAAGCGAACACGTTGCAACCGTCCGTCGCCAGCGGCTCACCCAGCGGCGTCGAGTCGGTAACGATACGCCCCAGCAGCTTCTTCAGCTTCTTTCCCGACGCGAAGACGGGGATGGTGTTTCCATAGCTGGTGCTCATCTTCTGCCCGTCTGTGCCGGTCACATAGGGCGTGGCCGAGAGCCGGGCCTCCGGGCGAACGAGCACCGGGTCGGCGGGACAGAAGGCTTGGTTGAAATGGGTAGCGATGTCCTGTGCCATCTCGACGTGCTGGACCTGGTCCTTGCCCACCGGTACCAGAGTCGACTGGTAGATGAGGATGTCAGCCGCCATTAGAACCGGATAGCTGAACAGGCCGATGTTGGGTTTGATCCCTTTGGCGACCTTGTCCTTGTAGCCGTGGGCTCGCTCGAGCAGCCCCATGCCGGTCACGGAGGACAACAGCCACATCAGCTCGGTGACCTCAGGCACGTCGCTCTGTCGGAAGAGCAGCGCCTTGTCGGGATCGAGACCCAGCGCGAGGTACGTTCGGGCCAGCTCCACTACGCTCTGCCGCAGCTTGTCGGCATCTCGCAACGTGGTCAGCGCGTGATAGTCGGCGATGAAGTAGAAGCACTCGCCCGGGACCTCATCCTGCAGCGCCAAATGTTGCTTGAGAGCCCCAAAGTAGTTGCCCAGATGCTTGGTGCCCGAAGGCTGGATGCCGGACAGCACCCGTTGTGGCGAGTCGTTCATGAGTTGACGATGCCCTATTTGGCGTGACTGAAGGTCTGAAGCTTCGAATGAGTACGGGCGCGAGCACCCTCGACAAGCTACGTTTATAGTAATGAAGGCACCTTTTCAGCCAGGCGAAAGGGTCGATTCACCAATCTACGACCCCTACTTTGCCGGCGCCGATCCCTCACCTCCAGTGAGCTACCCACCGCCCGGCGGGCCACCTCTGGGGAAGGCAGCTGTCGACCGGGCCGTTCTCGACCCACCAGGCCGACGGCGGCAGAAGGTACTCTTGTTCGTGGCGGTGAGCTCACTGCTGACCCTGCTGGGAGCCATGGGTCTGGTGGGCTGGGGCGTGTTCCAGTACCGCCAGCTGCTCGCCGCCCAAGAGACGGTTGCCGACGACGCAGAAGAAAACGCCACCAAGAGTGCTGGCCTTCCGGTCGACACAGACGATGACAGTGACGACGACGCTACAGCCGACAACGCCACCCTGGGCGTGCCCAGCCAAACGCTGACCACCGTCATCGGTCGCATCGAGGTGGTGGACCTCGGCAAGTCTGCGGCGGCACTGCGGACCTCGCTCATGGTGCAGACGGCCTTGGCCGCCGCACAGGGCAAGACCTTGCTGGTGATGACCACCCAGGCACGGTGTGGTCCATGCCGGGGTGTGGAGGACTCATTGACCGACCCGTTGATGCAAGAGGCACTCGCCGGAGTGCGCCTCCTACGCATCGATCTCCACGTCTTTCGGGATGAGCTAGCCGGACTCAAGCTGGCCACCGATCTCTACCCCGGGTTCTTCTTATTGGGGCCCGACATGAGACCCCGGGATGGCATCCACGGCGGCGAATGGGATGAGGACATCGCCCGCAACATCGCACCGGTGCTCGGCGCGTTCGTCAAAGGGCAATACACCAAGCGGCGCCGGGACTGGTCAGCGACGACCGATAGCATCGCCCTCTAGGCCCATGACCTGCTAGCCACATCGCCCTTTGGCCAACCATGCCGTAGCGGCCAAACCGGGGCGACGGCAACGGCGCCAAACGGTCTACGTTGGGGTATGGTGCGGTCAGAATGACGGCCCCCACCAGCCCTCCTGCGCCGGTCCGTGTGGCAGTGGTGTGCGCGGCCTGGCTCGCTGCGATAATTTTCTGTTGCCCCCAGCCAGCAGCAGCTGAGGCAGAACCGGACCGGGCTCTTCGCCTCCACGACGAGGCGCGCACGCTCTACAGCGCCGGCAAGTACCGCGAAGCGGTCAACCGACTCGAGCAAGCGGTGCGCTTGGATCCGAAGGCCAAGGTCCTGTTCTACAACCTAGGCCTGATCGAAGAGAAGCTCGGTCGGCTCGACTCGGCGGCGGATCACTATCGAGAGTGTCTGGCGCTAGAACGCAACCCACGAGAGCGGAAACAGCTCGAGCATCTCATCGACCGACTCGAAGGTGCCCAACGTCACGCAGGCCTGGACAAGCCGCTGGACGAGACGAGCCCGCGACCGTCGGCAGCGGTCAGACCATCGCCGGACGGGAGCGGCCCTGGCGGCGTGAGCCCTTGGGTGTGGGTCACTGGCGCCGCGGCGAGCAGTGCTTTGGCGGTGGGCTTCATCTTGGCGAGCCGGGCTGCCGCCGTCGACCCTGGCAAGGAGGCGACCACCAGTCCTGGCGTCTCCCTCGCCGATCTACAGAGTGATGCAGCCGAGGCCCATACCATAGCGATCGGCGCCGACGTCGCCTTTGGAGTGGCCTTCGCAGCCACCGCCGCAACCGTCGTGCTCGCACTCTGGACCCACGGCGATGATGGACCGGCTAGCGCGGACCAGCAGGTCGACCGCCAGCGCCCCCGCCCCTCCCAGGCAGACCTTCGGCTCGAGGTAGCGCCCGGCCGGGGACGGTTGGTGTGGCGCTTCTAGACATGGACCACCGTCGTAGACAGAGCAGCCAGCAAGCGGAGGCCCTCACCGAAGGCCGCAGCCCCATCGCGCTCGCTGCTGTGACCATTGCCCTCAGCGCTCTGCTCGGTGGAGCCTGCCATACAGTCTTCGACGGAGAGCTCGGAGCCTATGCCTGTTCCCCAGAGGGAGCCCTCGGTCCGCCGGCCTGCCCGCAGGACCTTACCTGCGTCACCGGCTCCTGCGTTCCGATGGCCCCGCCACTGGGAGCGAGCTGCAGCTCGGATGGCGAATGCCCGAGCGACAGCTTCTGTCTCGACCCCGCGGACATCGATCAAGCCGCTGCGCCCCGCTGCAGCCGCCTGTGCTGCGCATCCACCGATTGTGGCGCTCCAGCGTTGGGCCAGGTCTGTTGGCCGCCACCAGGTGGCAGTGGAAATGTCTGTTGGCCTGCCGCCGTGATCGGTCGCCCAGCACCGGGCGCAGCGCCCTCGGGCGCTGCCTGCAACGACCACGGCGAGTGTCGCTCGGCGGTCTGCCACCAAGGGACGTGTCTCGATACCTGCTGCGACGATTCATATTGCCTGGCGGGCAAGGATGTCTGTCGTGTGATGCTCTCGCCGCTGGCGGACCACGACACCTGGGTCTGCGCCGCGCCGCCATCGGCAGCTAACGCCGATTTTTGCTCGTCGAACAACGACTGCCGCAGCGCCCTTTGTCTGACCGTCGCCGACGACGTGGACGTCTGCGCCCGGCCCTGTTGCTCGTCCCGAGAGTGTGGCTCGGTCTTCCTCGGGGTAGCGTCCGCTCCTTTGGCCTGCGCGCCGACCACGGACGGAACCCTGCGCACCTGCTCTCGCCTGTTGACCGAGACGGCGATCCGGGACGTCGGAGCGGTGTGTGTGGAGGACGGGCAATGCCGCAGCGGCCTGTGCCTCACCGAAGGCGACGGCGAGCCCTACTGCTCAGATGCTTGTTGCACCGACGCCAGCTGTGGCGATGTGGCGTCCTTCGCCTGCCGCCCGGTCGACAGCGGCGGGACTTGGGCCTTGCGGTGTGTGCGTAAGTAGCAGACGATCAACTCAGGTGGTGTGACAGCATCAGGACCCGACCACGCAGACACGCCGTTGCGCAGGATTGATGGGTTGATTTGTCCGCGGTGCCGGTTGGTCATCACTGATCCGACCGAGGGCAACGCCTTGACCCGCTGCCCTCGCCATCCCAACACGGTCCTCGTTCCTACCAGGGCGTTGGCCGACGCCGACGGAGACCCCTTCTTGGGGCGAATAGTCGCAGGGCGGTTTGCGGTGCTCGAGCTGCTCGGTGCCGGCTCGATGGCGACGGTCTATCGCGCTCGGCACGAGGCCATGGGGCGAGACCTGGCACTCAAGATCGTTCGCTCCGAGCGCCTGGTCGACCGGCAAGCGAAAGAGCGCTTCCGACAAGAGGCCCACGCCATGAGCCTGCTCACTTCACCCCACACCGTAACGGTGTTCGATTTCGGCGAGATCCTCATCCGAGGGCCCGATCCCTACGGCCTCAACGGATCTTTGTTCCTGGCCATGGAGCTGCTCGCAGGGGAGTCATTGGGCAAGCTCTTGAAATCGCGCGGGCGGATGGCTCCTGCCGATGCGGTTCGTATCGTGCGCCATGCCCTCATTTCTCTTGCCGAGGCCCACGGCAAAGGAGTGATCCACCGGGATCTCAAGCCGGACAACCTGATTGTGGGCCCCGATCCGGCCGGCGACGGTGAGCTGTGCAAGGTCCTCGACTTTGGTATCGCCAAAGTGTTGACCCAAGCCGGCGAAGTCGACGCGCTGGAGACCCAGGCCGGCACGGTGTTCGGTACCCCCCGCTACATGTCGCCCGAGCAGGCTCAGGGCAAGGCGCTCGATGCCCGCAGCGACCTCTACTCACTCGGCGTGATCCTCTATCACATGCTCGTGGGCCGTCCGCCCTACACGGACAACGATGCGGTGGTGGTAATGGCCCATCACATCAAGACCATCCCCCCGCCCATTCGGCAGGCGAACCCCGAGCTAGCCGTCCCAGATCAGCTCGAATCGCTGATCGTTCGGGTCCTCGACAAGGACCCGGCGAACCGTCCTCAAACGGCCCTGCAGTTCATCGACCAGCTCGATGCTCTGGGCATGCTCGAGCCCGGACCCGGCAATGCCAGCGGTGAGCTCGCCGCCGTGGTCGGCTCGCAGCGCCGCCCCGGCGTGAGGTCCAAGTGGATGATGCTCGCTGCCATGGCGGCGGTGGCGGCCTTCGCGGTGGTCGGTGTGATCGTCGCCTCAGGCGCGCCGAGCAAAGGATCGGCGGTCGAGGCAGTAGTGGAGGACATGCCCCTGCCGGAAGCCCCCGACACACTCGAGGATCCTGAGCCTTCAAGCGCCGCCGCTACGGCTTCAGCGGCGAGCAGCGGCGAGCCGGATGGCGGCCCGCAGCCGAGCTCAGCACCCAAGACCAGCCCGCCACCGCGGAACGTGCCAAAACCACGGGGCTACGAGCGCTTCGACCGGTAGCTCGGCGCCTCAGCCGGCCCCGTCCCCGGCAGGGGTCACGACCACCCTATTCCTCTCTGTACGGCGCTTTGTCGAGCGTGTAACGTCCCGCTTCAACGATGGATTCTGCTCAGATCGAAATGCTGGTGCAGCGTCTGGTGGCGGACCCGCACGACGAGAATGCGTTGGCCCTCGCTCACCAGGCTGGGACCCAGGACCCCCAAGGGTACGCCATGCTGCTCGAGCGGGTGGCTCAAACCACCACCGACGAGGTGTTTGCCGCCCACTGGTACAGTGAGGCGGCGATGGTGTGGGAGAGCCTGGGCGACACGACCCAGTGCAATCGCCTGCTGCAAGCCGGGGCGAACCGGGATCCCAGCAACCAGGCGGTGGTGGACCGGGTTACCGAGGTTCTTCGCAGCACCGGGGATACCGCCGCGCTGGTCGAGCTGCTCGAACGCGTTGCCGCTGCTGTGAAACCGATTCTGCATGAGCAAGCGGAGCTTCGGCCCATGCTCATGTCGGCCCACGAAGAGCTTGCCGGCCTCCACGGTGAGAGCAACCCAAATGCCGCACTGGAGCACTGGGGTGCCCTCAGTGAGCTCGACCCGCAGAACGTGATGGCCATTTACTCGGCCCGCGAGCTGCTCAAGTCCCAGAGTCGTTGGTCTGAGGCGCTGCCCTTCTTCGCGAAAGAGCTCGCCTGCGTTGACGACCCGGAACGGAAGGTTGCGCTCTACCGCGATGCTGCAGAGGTTCGGCGAAGCGCCGGGGATCTGGCCGGCGCCACCGATTCCCTTCGCTTGGCACGGCAGCTCCAGCCCGACGATCCGGCCCTCACTTACGAGTTCGGGCTGTCGATCATCGAACGCATCGACGCGAACCAAGCCGTGCCTGCCAACGAGCGGCAAGAGGCGACCGACTCGTTGATCGGCCTGGCCGAGATGTTCGACGGCGAGCACGGCATGACCTACGCGCAAGCGGCGCTCAGGAGTGATCCGAGCAACGATCGGGCCATGCAGCTCGCCGACTATTACGCCGAGCAATTGGGCCGCCAACAAGAGCTGGCAGAACAGTACACCGCATACCTGCAGACCAAGCCCGACGGCTATATGGCCGAGAAGGCTGCCAGCTTCGTCGGCCCCGTTGCGCCGGCCGCCACGCCGGCCCCCGGAGCCGCCCCGGTCGCGCCGAGCGCCCCACCTGGCGCCCCGCCTCTCAGCCAACCGCCGATAGCCGATCCCACCTCTCAGGCCCCAGGCGGCTATCCGTCCATCGCAGACCCCACGTCACAGGGACTGTCCCCACAGCCGCAGATCGCCGATCCCACCTCTCAGGCAGCCGCCGCGCCGCCTGGTCAACCCGATGTCCCGACCCTCTTGGCCCAGGCCAACGACGACGTGCAGCGGGGACGCAAGCCGCAGGCCTATCAGACCTTTCGGCAGGTCCTAGAGCTAGAGCCCGCCAACACCGAGGCGCTGGGTTGGGTCGAGGATTTCCTACGCCAACGACGCAAGTTCACCGATCTACGAGATGTGCTGCTCGCCGCATCCCGTGACTCGACGGTCTCGGCCGACACGCGCAAAGCACAGCTGCGGGACGTCGCAGGTCTGTGCGAGAGCAAGCTGCGTGACTTCGACACGGCTGTCTCAGCGTGGAAACAGATCTGCCAGATCGACCGGGGTGACGAACAAGCGCGGGAACATCTGTTGGGGCTGCTCGAAAAGCAGAAGCGGTGGGACGAGATTGCACCGTTGCTCGAGCAGCAGGTGATGAACGAGGTCGACAGCGAGGTTCAGATCGCGCTGGAGAAGAAGCTCGCCCAATTGCACGAGCAGCGGCGTAGTGACCCGGCCGCGGCTGCCGAGACGTGGCTCCGCATCGTCATCCTCTCCCCAGGGGACGAGGACGCCATCATGACGTCCGTCGGCTTGTTCGAGCAGGCAGAGCAACTGGACCGCGCCGCCGATGCCATCGCCGAAAACCTCGCCGATGTAACAGATGACGCGCAGCGCGGCCTGTTGTTCGAGAAGCTAGGCGAGCTCCGCACCAAAACGGGTGATACCGGCGGCGCCGGCGACGCCTTCGCCGAAGCGGCGGAGCTGTTGGAGAAGGATGAGGCCTGGCAGAAGGCCGCTGAGGCCTATCGGACCGCCGAGCGGTTTGCCGACGCAGCCCACATCCTGGAGAAGCGCGCTCAAATTCACGATGGTGCCGAGAAGGCGAAGTTCCTCGCCGACGCGGCGGACATGCTGATCGCCGCCGGGAACCCGCAGGCGGGACTGGCCCAACTGGAAGCGGCCTCCGAGTTCGATCCGAACAACGATGAGCTCGCCACTCGGGTTGAAGAGCAGTACCACCAGGGAGGGCGACACGACGAGCAAGTAGCCTTCCTCTTGCGTCGCGCTGAGAACCTGGACGATCAGGCTATGCGCGTGGGCGTGAGGCATCGCGCAGCGGCCATCCAGCGCAGTCTGGAAGACGAGGACGGCGCGCGGGACAGCCTGCAACTGGTCCTACTCGACGGCGACGACATCACCGCCCTTCAGCTGCTGCTCGACATGGCTGAGCGGCGTGAGGACTGGGAGGAGGCCGTCAGCTTCCTCAAGCGGCTCACCGCCGAATGCGAAGGGGAAGACAAGCTGGCCTACGCGGTGCGGGAAGCGCAACTGCTCGCCGATGGCCTCAACGCGATCGACGATTCCATCGCCCGCTACCAAGACATTCTCGAAGAGATCGACAAGTCCAACCTCTATTCGCTCCACGCGATCGCCGAGCTCGAGCTGCGGCGAGAGAACCCGCCAGCAGCAGCGGAAGCCATGGAGCGACTGCTCGAGCTACTCGAGGGCGAGGAGAAGCTCGACATCGCCCGTCAGCTCGCTCCTCTTTACGAGGGGCCGCTGGATGACGTCGAGGCTGCGATGCGGGTGCTGGACATCGTGCACGCTGGCGATCCCGAAGACTTCGACGCCATCGCGAGACTGCAACGCCTCGCGGAGAAGATCGAGGACTGGCCCAAGGTGGCCACCTACCTGGGCCAACTGATCGAGGTCGAAGGGGACGACGAGGAAGCCTCCGAGATGACCCGCCAGCTCTCCTCGATCTTGACGGACAAGCTGGAAAAGGGTGACGAGGCCCTTGGTGCGCTGGAGAAGCTCGCCGATGAGGGCGACGCCCCCTGCCAAGCCGCCTACGAAGAGTTGGGCATCAGACTCGATTGGAAGGGCATCGTGGCGACCAAGCTGGTGGCCTGGAATGAGTCCATTGCCGGTAGCTCCCGCGCCGAAGCGTTGCGCCGTGCCTTCGACCTTTTCCTCCAAGTGGAGCGGGACGCGGACGCGCGCACCGTGGCGCTTGATTTGGCGCGCACCAAGGACCTGGACGCTGAGCTGGCCGCCCGGCTCGAAGAGGTCGCCGTGCGGCTGAAGGACCTGGACGCCATGGCGGTCGCCCACGACATCATCGGTGCCCCCCTGACTGACCTGGACCGAGCAGAAGAATACGTAAGGCAAGCCGAGGCAATGACTCGAGCCGGGGCCGATGGGCTGGATGCCATGCACCACGGTGAGCTTGCCCTGTCGGGCATCGAAGCCAGCGACGTCCAGCAGCTGTTGCCGCGACTCGCCGCACTTACCGAGGCACCAGGCCACGTCATCGATCTGTTCGAGCGCCAGGTGGCCCGCTGCAAGAAGCCAGAAGACCGAGTGGCGGCCCTGGC
Source organism: Myxococcales bacterium (assembly GCA_030590865.1). Taxonomy (GTDB): domain Bacteria; phylum Myxococcota_A; class Polyangia; order Polyangiales; family Polyangiaceae; genus JAPYTK01. The sequence goes on from JAUVCD010000140.1 coordinate 9,127, forward strand.
TCAGGCGGCTCAGGTGGCGGCCGAGCGCGGCGCTGTGGACCGAGCTCGTGACTTCTTCAACGCAGCGCTGAGTGGTGGCGTGCACGAAGACACCCTGACCGCTCTCGAACAGGCTGCGCGAGACGCCGACGAGGCCGCCAACGGCGGCGGCAAACTGCTCAGGACGCTCGCCGAAGCGCTGGCGGCAGGCGGCCAGGGCTCCCGTGATGGTGGCCGAACCCGCAGCGCCCTGTTGCGCCGGGCAGCCTCGATCTCTCTTCGGGAGCTCAACGATCCTGAGGCGGCCTTCGAATGGCTCGGTGACTCGATTATCGCCCACGTGGACGATGCCGCCCTCGACGCGCTCAACGAGCTCGGCGAGCAGGCAGGCGCCCAGGAGCGGGTGAAGGCTGCGCTGACCCGCGCGCTCGAAGAGGTCTACGACGGTCCGCTGGTTCGCAAGCTGCTGCGGCGGCGGGCCGATTTGTTGCGCGGCCCGCTCAAGGACATCGACGGCGCCGCTGCGGATCTCAAGCGGCTCCACGATCTGTCACCCTCGGACCAGGATCTGGCCAAGGAGCTGAGCAAGATCCTCACCACCTTGGGTGATCACCGCGGGATGATCGAGCTCTACGAGGACCAGATCTTGCGGGGCCGTGAGCCTCACGTAAGGGCCGAGCTCGCCCGCAAAGTGGCGCGGATCTGGGAGGAAGAGATCGGTGATGCCCGCGAGGCAGCCGATGCCTGGCGGCGCGTGCTGAGGATGAAGCCCGGAGACAAGGAAGCCACCGCAGGCCGCGAGCGCGTCAAGAGCGGAAAGCTCAAGAAGCCACCGCCGGTGCGACGATCCGAGCATCCCTCCGCGATGTCGTCGGCTTCAGCTGCTGGCGAGGCAGCTCCGGAGGACGTGGTGTCCCAACCGGCCGCGGAGGCTCCGCCAGTAGAGGCTCCACCGGCTGAGACTCCACCGGCTGGGGATGGCCAGGCCGAGGCGCCAGCTGCTGAGGCACCTGCTTCGGAGTCGCCGCCTGCCGATCCCACAATGAGCGATGAGCCCGCCGAAGTCCCTGTCGGGTCCGAGGCGCCGCCCGCTGCGGCAGAGGCAGCGCCGGTGGACCCATCAGATGGCCAGCCCGACCTCGAGGAGCAGCCCGACGCAGCCACTGACCAATATGCTCTGGACCAGGCCGAAGCGATGGGCGGCGGGGCACCACAACCTGGCATCGAGGGCCAAGACGCCGAAGCACAACCGCCCCAGCAAGACGGGCAGCAGGACGCCCAATACGCCGAACTGGCTCAACAGCAGGCAGCATACGAAGCCCAGCAGGCTCAGTACGACGCCCAAGCCGCTCAGCAACCCGCGCAGGACCCCCAGTACGCCCAGCAGCAGGCTGAGTACGCCCAGCAGCAGGCCCAATACGCCGAGCAAGCCGGGCAGGAGCCGCAATACACCGACCAGGCCCAGCAACAGGCACCATACGACGCCCAGCAGCAAGCCCAGTACGACGCCCAGATGGCTCAGCAAGATCCCCAGTCTGCCGAACAGCAAGCCCAATACGCCCAGCAACAAGCCGAATACGCCCAGCAGCAGGCCCAATACGCCCAGCAGCAGGCACAGACTGCCCCACAGTCCACCCCACCGGCAGCCCCACAGTCCACCCCACCGGCCGCACAGCCGGCACTGGATCCTGCCGCCTCTGGCGATGCCCAGGCAGCCGCAGCCGCAAGCCCCGAAGGCGCAGTCGACTACGAGGAAGTGGATCTCGACGATGCCGACATCGAGGCCGTGGAGCTGATCGACGGTGACGACCCGGAGCCAGGCGAGGGCGGCCCTCGTACGGGCTGATGCTCTTTCCGCCACCGCTCACCCCAGGCTGTGCGGTGCGCGTGGTGGCACCGTCGAGCCCTTTCGATGTGCGCCTGGTGCGCCGCGGCCTGGACTGGCTCGCCAAGCGCTACCAGGTGCGCTTCGACCGCTCGATATTTTCAGCGGATGGTTACCTCGCCGGCTCGGATGAGCAACGGTTCCGGCAACTCGAGGCCGCGCTCCTCGAGCCTGAGCTGCGCGCCGTGCTCTGCGCCCGAGGCGGATACGGCGCCTCGCGTTATGCCCACAAGCTCGACTGGTCCCAGCTCCGTCGGACGCCCCGGTGGCTCGTGGGATTCAGCGACGTCACTGCCCTTCACGTCGAGGTGGCAAAGCTCGGGGTGGCGTCCCTCCACGGCTGCAATGTCACGGCGCTCGGTAGCGGGGATGCCCACACCCGCTCGGCCTTGATGGCCACCCTCGAGAGCCCCCAATCGGCCCGCGTCTTTGATGAGCTCGAGACCTTAGTCCCAGGCACGGCAGCCGGACCGCTGTTCGGTGGCAACCTTGCGATGCTGCACGCCTGCGCCGCCGCTGGCCGCCTGCAACTGCCCGAGCGTTGTGTGTTGTTCATCGAAGAGATTGGCGAGCGGCCCTACCGACTGGACCGGATGCTCACCACGTTGATCGTCGGTGGCCATCTCGCGCCTGCGGCTGCCGTGGTGGTCGGCGAGCTGGTCGCATGTGAGCCCAAGACCAAAGGAGTCGAGGTGAACGAGCTGCTCGCCCAGCGGCTGGGGGAGCTGGGCGTGCCCGTGGCTTGCGGCCTGCCCGTAGGTCACGGTTTGCGCAACGAGCCAGTCGTCTTGGGCACTCCAGCTCGTCTTTCAGCCCAACCCCGAGATGCCAAGCTCGAGCTTGGCCACCACTGACCTACCAGAACACCCTACCAGAACACCCTACCAGAACACGGAGCGACGCTTCTTCAGCCCTCGGGCCACCATGTTCTGAATGGTGCGGCGCACCACATCCACTTTCTCGCCGATGACAGCATCCTCGTCGTCGGCGTCGCCGTCGAAGTGCAGCGGCTCGCCAAAGTAGATGCGGTACTTGGTCGGCAAAGGCGCACCTGCGAAAGGGATGAACCACTGGGGCACGAGGGGAAAGGACGGCATCTGCAGCAGCTTGGCCAGCCGCTCGGAATTGCCGAGGTTGATGTACTGCTCCTCGCCACCGAGCACCGCGATAGGCACGATGGGCGTGTGGGTCTCGAGCGCGAGGCGCATGAAGCCTAGACCGAACTCGGTGAGCTTGTAGCGGTTCCAAAAAGACTTGGAGATGCCCCGGGCACCCTCCGGAAAAACCAGCACCGCTTCCCCCTGAGCGAGCAAACGACGGGCGTTTTCCGGTACGCCCACCACTTGGCCGACCCGCTGAAAAAACGTGCCGACGAAGGGCAGAGTCTGGGACCACTTCTCGACCATGCTGCGAATGAAGCGTGGAGGATCGGCATCGAAGAAGGTCGCGCAACCGATCAACGTGGCGTCGATGGGGATCTGCCCCGAGTGGTTGGCGACCAGCAGCACCCGCCCGTCAGGGAGCCGATCGATGCCATGGACCTCGGTCCGAAAATACGCGCGGTGGAGGAACGAGCAGGCAGCGACCACGTATTTGGCGGTATCGAGATCGAAGCCGAAGGGATCGACGGTGCCGTTGGCGATCTGGATCGACACCCGCCTCACCCGCTCTTCGAAGTCGCGGCCCAGAAGCTTGACCGTCGCCTCGTCAGCCAGGGCACGAGCCCTCGAGACGCCACGCTGCGCAAGCGGCAAAGCCTCGTCGCTAGCGAAACGCGTCAGGCGGGCAAGGGCGCGGGTGGCTCTGCTCGGTGGCATTTCACTCTACCGTAGCAAAGCTTGGTCCGAGAAGTCGAAGCCGGAACGCACTGGCGGGCTTGACTGGCGTCACCGCCACAGCGACGGTAACCCCGATGGGTTCAGGCAGCGCGATGCATGACCGCCCGGTCTTGGTGACCGGGATCTGCGGCAGGCTGGGCCGCCAGCTGGCCCGGGTGCTCCACCGTCAGCGCCCAGTCATCGGCGTAGACCGCCGCCAATTTCGCGGTAAGCCCAAGGACATTACCCATCACCAGGTCGACATCCGCCGCAAGAAGACCAAGGACATTTTCCGCAACGAGCGCCCCGCCGCCGTCGTACACCTGGGGGTGATGCACGACCCGCGGACTAGCCAAGCTGAGCACCACACTTGGAACGTCGCCGGTTTTCAGCGCCTGCTCGACTACGTCACCCAGTATGACGTCCCCAAGCTGGTGGTGCTGTCGAGCTACAGCGTCTACGGGCCGCGGCCTGACAACCCCCAGTTTCTTCCTGAGGAAGCCCCGCTGCTCGGTGCCTCTACCTTCAGCAGCATGCGAGACCAAATCGAGGTGGACATGCTGGCCCAGTCCTTCTTCTGGAAGCGACCCCAGACCGAGACGGTCATCCTCAGGCCCGTCAACATCCTCGGGTCGGTCCACAACGCGCCGTCGAACTACCTGCGACAGAAAGTCGTCCCGACCATCATGGGCTACGACCCGATGGTGCAGGTGATCCACCAGAACGACGTAGTCCGCGCCATCGCGCTAGCCCTCGAGCCAGAGACCCGCGGGGTGTTCAACCTGGCAGGTCCGGCTCCCGCCACGGTCTCCCACATCATCGAGTTGGCTGGGCGTTCGCGGATGCCAGTGCCCCATTTCGCCTTCCGCGCGGTGCTGAGCCGCATGTGGAAAATGCGGGCGACCTCCTTTCCCGAACCAGAGCTCGACTTCATCCGCTACGTCTGCATGGTGGATGATGCACGAGCGCGCGGCGAGCTCGGCTACCACAGCGGCCACGACTTGGAGGCTGCGGTGCGCGCCGTCGACGACTTGATTTAGGTGACCAAGACGTGGTCGCTCCGGGCTGGCTGGGGACCGGCGCCGAGGCGTGAGATCGGTCGGGGATGATCGCAGACACCTGCGCGTGGTAGGACCAATTCCGTGTCCAATCCGTACACGTCCGAAGAATTCCTACACCAACTTCTCGCCAAAGCCGTGGCCGCTGACGCCAGCGATATCCACCTCAAGGTCGGACAGCCGCCAGGCGTGCGGGTTGGCGGCGAGTTGGCCTTCTTCAAGGTCGACCGCCTCATGCCCGAGCACACCGAGGCGGCCGCCAGGCTCATCCTCGGCAAGCTGGGCACTCCGGACTTCATGGAGAACCTGCGGGAGCACGACACCTCTTATTCGGTGCGCGGTCTGGGCCGCTTCCGGGTGAACATCTATCGACAGCGCGGCTCGGCGTCGGTGGTGCTGCGTTCCATTCCGATGCAGGTCCCGACCATCGAAACGCTGGGATTGCCTCCCTCGATTGCCGACCTGGCCCAACGGGAGCGGGGCCTGTTGCTGGTGGTCGGTGCGGCAGGCAACGGCAAGAGCACCACCCTGGCGTCGATGGTCGACCGGATCAACGAAACCCGGCCGCGACACATCGTCACCATCGAGGACCCCATCGAGTTCGTGCACCGCGACAAGCGCGGCTCGATCAGCCAGCGGGAGGTTGGAATCGATACGGTGACCTTCGCCACCGCTCTGCGAGCAGCACTGCGGCAGGATCCCGACGTCATTTTGGTCGGTGAGATTCGTGACGGCGAAACCATGGAGATCGCGGTACAGGCGGCCGAGACGGGCCATCTGGTGATGTCGACGCTTCACACGCCCGACGTCGCACGGACGGTCAACCGCCTGCTGGCGCTCTCTGACAATCCCAGCGAGCTGCGCGAGCGCCTCGGCGATTGCATGCAGGGCATCGTGGCTCAGCGCCTCTTGCCTGGAGCCACCGGGGGCCTCGCCCTGGCGCTGGAGGTCCTGGTGGTGACCGGCACGGTGCGCGAAGCGATCAAGCGCCCGGACGGCAATCCACCGCTCAAAGAGCTGATGGAACGTGGCGTGACCCCCTATGGCATGCAGACCTTCAAGATGGCACTGCGCCAAATGATCAAGGACGGCACGGTGACCAAGGAGGTCGCCCAGTCGTACCTGGGCTTCTAGCACCTGCTCGTCTAAGACACTCCGTCATGGCCGACCCACGCCTACGACACGACTGGCAGCTCGACGAGACAGAAGCCCTCTACCGCACCCCCCTGTTCGAGCTCGTCGACCGGGCCCGGGCGGTCCATTGCAGAGAGCACCCTGGTGGTGAAGTGCAGCTGTGCTCGCTGGTGAGCGTGAAGACCGGCGATTGCCCTGAGGACTGTTCGTACTGTTCTCAATCGGCCCACCACTCGACCCACGTCGCACGGCAGCCGATGCTCGACGGCGACCAAGTACTCGAGGCCGCCCGGCGCGCCAAGGCGGCCGGCTCCTCCCGCCTCTGCATGAGCGCAGCCTGGCGCCAGGTAGACGATGGCCCCGAGTTCGACCAGGTGCTGGCCATGGTCCGAGGGGTCAAAGCTCTGGGACTGGAAGCCTGTTGCACCCTTGGCATGCTCAGCGACGATCAGGCTCGGCAGTTGAAAGAGGCGGGCCTCGACGCCTACAACCACAACCTCGACACGTCGCGGGACTTCTACGACAACGTCGTCACCACCCGGCGATACGACGAGCGCCTCCAGACGCTGCGGCGGGTGCGAAAATCGGGCATCACCATCTGCTCAGGCGGGATCATCGGCATGGGCGAGTCCATCCGCGACCGCTGCGCCATGCTCGTCGAGCTGGCGAGCTTCGACCCTCACCCCGAAGCGGTCCCCATCAACGCGCTGGTTCCGGTCCCAGGCACGCCAATGGAGTCGCTCGAGCCAGTAGCCCCCATGGAGTTGGTGCGCATGATCGCCACCGCCCGCATCATGTTGCCCCGGTCAAAGGTGCGCTTGAGTGCCGGCCGCACCGAGCTGCCGCGGGAGGCCCAACTGTTCTGTCTCTACGCCGGCGCAAACTCCATCTTCATCGGCGACCAGTTGCTCACCACGCCCAACCCCGACGTGAGTGAGGATCGCCGTATGCTCGAAGACGCTGGCCTCATACCGGCCTAGCTAGTTCTCGGAGGGGCTTCTCAACAGCGGCCAGAGCATCGCTGGCGAGCTGCGCCAGGACCGGTTCGTAGCGCTCGATGCGGCACTCGCCGAAGCCTTCGACGGAGCCCAGGCGGTCGCGCAACGACACGCCAT
>JAUVCD010001016.1 GCA_030590865.1 Myxococcales bacterium
CGGATCCACGACCTCACGGTCGGGCTTGTCCGCCTTGGCGTACTTCAACAGGTTCTTCACCATCGTGCTGACCTGTTCGATGTACTTGTTGACCATCTCCCAGGCGCCAGCGATGCGCTTCTCGTCCTCTCGCTCGATGCCCGAGGTCATCAGGTACATTCCTCCCTCGAGCCCGGCGAGGATGTTCTTGATGCTGTGGGCGAGCCCCGCGGTGGTCAACCCCACCGCGGCCAAGCGCTCGGCCTGGGCCAGCTCACTCGCCAGCTCGTATTGTCGGGTCTGATCGACGGCCATCAATAGAACATGATCGCCCTCCCCCTCCGAATCTGCCACCGGCACCGCAACGACTCGATAACGAAGCGCCACTCCGCCCAGGCCGATCCCTTCCTCCTCCGCGCTGCATTCGCCACCAGCAGCCAGCGCGTCCATTGCCACACAGGGATCGCAAGCCACCGTGCGGTCCTTCAGCACCGCATAGCAGGGAGCTCCCTCCGGTGGACCGAAGGTCCTGATGAAGGCGGGGTTGGGACACACCAGCCGATGCTGTCGGTCGATCAATGCGACCCAACAAGGCGCGTGCTCGAATAGCGATGCAGCAAGCGGCTGGTCGAGGTCCGGTGGCTTCATGGTGCCTTACTGATCGGCGGCCAACCGGGGGTGCTAATCCGTCCCCTCACGCTCCGTCAAGAAGCGCCAGAATGGGATGAAGCCCACCAAGATGACGAGGGACAAGAGATAGCCGATGGACTCGACGTGAAATGTAAACTCGTGCAGCGTGTGATGCATGGCTGGCTCCGACCTCAGTGAACGCCCTTCCACTCTGGATGCTCACGCATCACGGGCATGTGGCGAACGACCCAACGGAACACCAGCACCCCAACGGTGACCAGGGTGAGTGACACCCAGATCTCCATCCAGTGGGGACGATAGCGCTGTTCAGGTGGGAGGTGGATGTTGAAGGCGATCATCGTGACGTTGAAACGATTGAGCAGGACGCCCAACACGCCGATGAGCCCGGCAAGCTGAACCACCCACGGTTTCCTCTCTCGGAACCCAATGCCGAAGAGCAACAAGGGCAGCGCTACGAAGCCGAGCAACTCGACCAGGAACCAGTGCCCCATGGGCGTGGCGAGAAGATGCCAATGGTCGCCATGGACAATGTGGGCGACCTTGAGTGCGAAATAGACCGTCAAAGCCACCGCGCCGGCCTTGCCCAACCCGACCGTGAGCCGGTCGAACTTCTCCTGCGTGAGATCCACATCGTGGTGAGTGAACACCCGGTGAGACAGGGCGCTCTCCACCACGACCATCGAGATGCCCGCCACGATGCTGGACACGAAGAAGTGGATCGGCAGATGGGCCGAATACCACAGCGGGTGAAGCTTGGTCGGCGTGATGAGATACAACGTGCCCAAGGTGGACTGATGCATCGTCGAGAGCACCACACCGAAGACGGTCAGGGCGATGGTCATCGAGCCGACGATCCGGCGCAGTCGCTTCCAACCCAGCCACTCGAAGGCAGCCGGCGTCGACTCGATCAGCAGCACGGTGAGATAGAGGGCCACACAGAGCGCAACCTCGAACAGCGGCGAGGTGAAGCCGGGGCTCAGGACGAAGGGATAGGGCAACCGCCAGGGTCGCCCGAGATCTACGATCAACCCCACGATCACCAGCGCATAGCCTAGAAAGCCGGTCAACAAGGCGGGCCGAGCGATGGGCTGGTACTCCTTCATCCCGAACAAGTACACCGCCGACGACACCACATAGCCGCCAGCGGCGAGGGCCACACCGCTGACCACGTCGAAGCCAATCCACAGGCCCCAGGGATTGCGGTGGTCCAAATTGGTGGCCGCCCCCAGACCGTAGATGAAGCGGTAGACGACGATCCCGGCGCCGACGAGAAGAATGACTGCAGCAACCAGGTTGCTGGGCCGAAACAGGCTCAACTTGGGCGTGGCGGATTCGCTCATGACTTTGCCTCCGTCGCCTTGGCCTCGGCCTCTTTCAACGCATCAGCCTTCGCCTTCTTGGTCGCCTGGGCGACCGCTTGGTCTTTGGCCTTGGTGGCCTTCTTGGCCGCCTTCGCGAGAGCCTCTGATTGCTCTTCGCCCGCCTTGGTCCGAGCTGCCGCCAAGGCCTCCCTGAGCTCTGCTTTACTCACCTTCTCTTTGCGCTTGTTGAAGGCGTAGACCCCGAGCAGCAGCCCGGGCCAGGCGCTGACAATCACCGGCACCAACGACAGGGCGCCTTCAGTGAGCGCCGGCAGCGGCTCATGACTGGCGTTCTCAGGCAGGCCCAGCTTGCCGAGGGCAATCCCGGCCAGCACCAG